>RPPU01000108.1 GCA_003819975.1 Desulfobacteraceae bacterium | reverse complement strand
TGAATTGATTGATTTTTTAAAAAAGATTGAGCTGTAATCGCAAATGACTGAAAAAACATCCAAAGGTAAAATTGTAATTAATCCTGAATTATGCAAGGGCTGCTATCTTTGCATTTCGGCTTGCCTGAATCAAGTGATCGGGACATCCGGGACATTGAACCAAAAAGGTTATTATCCGGCCGAATTTTTGGGTCAAAGCCCGGAAGGCAAAACGTGTCACGCTTGCTCCCGGTGCGGAATTATTTGCCCGGACTTGGCTATCGAGGTTTTTCGTGAAGAATAATAAAACATTGATGCGCGGCAGCCATATTATTGCGGAAACAGCGGTACGGGCGGGATGCCGTTTTTATGCCGGCTATCCGATTACGCCCCAGAATGAACTCACCGAATATATGGCTTCCGTAATGGACAAAACCGAACACGGCACTTTCATTCAAGCTGAAAGCGAGCTGGCGGCCGTGAATATGGTGATCGGCGCAGCCATGACAGGTACTCGAGCCATGACCAGTTCCTCCAGCCCGGGTGTCAGTCTAAAACAGGAAGGAATTTCCTTTTTGGCTGCGCAGGAATTACCGGCGGTTATTGTCAACACCATGCGGGGCGGTCCCGGATTGGGCAATATCGCCCCTTCGCAAAGCGATTATTTCCAAGCCACGCGGGGCGGCGGTCACGGCGATTACCGAACGATCGTCCTGGCGCCGGCCACCAGTCAGGAAATGGTGGACCTGACGCAAAAGGCCTTCAGTTATGCTGATTTATATCGCACACCGGTTATGCTGCTGGCCGACGGTATGCTCGGTCAAATGATGGAACCGGTGGAACTGTCCGAACCGATAAAATTAAGTGATTTACCCGCCAAAAACTGGGTCCTCGACGGCGCCCGGAACCGGCCGAGCCGGATCATCAAATCTTTGCTGCTCGACCCGGTCATTGAAGAAGAACTGAACTGGAAACTGGTCCGCAAATATCAGGTCATTTCCGAAAAAATCCCCGCAGCCGAAACCTACTTGGTCGAAGACGCCCGTTTGGTGTTGATCGCCTATGGGACCGCTGCCCGTATTGCCAAGGGCGCGATCAAAAAAGCCCGCGAACAAGGGCTTAAAATCGGATTATGCCGGCCCCTCACCCTCTGGCCGTTTCCAAAACAAATTTTAAGCGCTCTGGAACAAGCCGGTAAAGAATTTCTGGTTTTCGAGATGAGCACCGGTCAAATGCTTGAAGATGTGCAACTCGCTCTCTGCAAAAGAGACCGAATTCACTTTTACGGCCGCCCCGGAGGGATCGTTTCCACCCCGGATGAGATTTTCAAGGAGGCCGTCGCTCTTTACTATCGACAGCAACTGGATAGAGGATAATCCATGGCGAAGATCGTTTTTAAACGTCCCAAATATCTAAAACAAGCCGTATTTCATTATTGCCCGGGTTGCGGCCACAGCATTATTCACCGCCTGGTGGCGGAAGTGATTGAAGAACTGGATATCGGCGAACGCGTCATCGGCGTACCGCCGGCCGGGTGCGCCGTATTGGCTTACAACTACCTGGATGTGGATATGGGCGAAGCAGCCCACGGCCGGGCAGCCGCCGTGGCCACGGGCATTAAAAGAGCTTTGCCGGACCGCGTCGTATTCACCTATCAAGGCGACGGCGATATAGCCGCCATTGGCACCGCCGAGACCATCCATGCCGCCAACCGGGGTGAAAACGTTACGGTCATCTTCGTCAACAACGGAGTTTACGGCATGACCGGCGGACAAATGGCGCCCACAACCCTACTGGGCCAGGACTCCACAACTACTCCCGGCGGCCGCAAATCGTCTCGGGACGGCGCGCCTTTGGATTTGAGCCAAATGCTCACCATCACCCAAGGCAGCACCTATATTGAACGTACGGCCGTGAACTCGGTTAAAAACATCCAGCAGACCAAAAAAGCGATTAAAAAGGCTTTTCAGGTCCAGTTGGAGAACTTGGGCTTTTCCATGGTGGAAATCCTGTCTCCTTGTCCCACCAACTGGAAACTGCAGCCGACCGAAGCATGTAAATGGGTTGAAGAAGAGATGACTAAAATTTTCCCGATTAAAATATTGAAGGATGAAATCGATCGGCGCAGAATCGATCGGTCTTCATCCGCAAAGACTCAGGGATAAGAACCACATGACCAGGGAAACTATTTTTGCGGGATTCGGCGGACAGGGCGTGCTGATGATGGGTTACGTCACGGCTCTTTCCGCCATGCGCGACGGAAAAAATGTAACGTACCTGCCGGCTTACGGAGCGGAAGTACGCGGCGGAACCGCCAACTGCACGGTGGTTGTGTCCGATGAAGAAATTTTTTCGCCGGTGGCCTCGGCTCCCGATTATGCCGTGATTATGAACAAACCGTCTTTAAGCAAATATCAAGGCATGATCAAACGCAACGGTATTCTGTTTATGAATTCCAGTTTAATTGATATCCCGCCCTCCCGTCCCGAAGTGGAAGTAATCGGTATACCGGCCAACGATATCGCCCGGGAACTGGGCAGCGATCGTACCATCAATATGATTATGCTCGGTGCTTTTATCGCTAAAACCGACTTGATGAGTCTACAGGCTTTGACGACCGGGTTGACCGAAATAACCGGGACCAAAAAAGCCGATATCATGAAATTGAATCAAAAAGGTCTTAGCCGGGGCGCCGAATTTGTTCTAAAAGGAGTATAGCTTATGCAAACGATTCAAGAAATTTTACTTGCGGCTAAAAACGATCCCGATGCCTTATGTGCCCTATTGGGATTATTGGATGCTGCAAGCATTAAACTTCTTGGTTTTTATTTCTCCTCCGAAAACCCGGGTGGCTCATTGCACCTGATCGCCAATGACTTCGAAAAAACCCGGAATATCCTCAGCACGGCCGGATACGAACTTAAATGCAAAGACGCGATTGCTTGTGTGCTTCCCAACCATCCGGGCGCGCTGAATGCCGTTCTCAAACCGATCAAAGCGGCCGGAATTCATATCCACTATCTCTACCCTTGCCTCATCAGGGATCAAAGCCCCGTGCTTATCCTCCATACGGAAAAGAATAAAGAGACCATCGATCTATTGCTTGAAAATTGGATCAGAGTCCTCGATCAGGCTACTCTTTCCTTCTTTTCGTAATCATTTTTCTCCTGTTTGCTTATAAAGAGAGATGAACCAACGTCCGTTCCATAAACCTAAGAAAAATCCATTACATATCCTAACTTATTGAATTACTTATATGAATCGGATAAATGATCACAAAAAAATCGATAAACCATCTCTTACGGGAACTCCGTATAAAATCACCCATGCCGTCCCCTCCGGCAGTTTTGTGGTCAGCAACCGCAAACCGGAACGCCTGACTGCCTACTTAGGTTCTTGCGTTGGGGTGACTCTTTGGGACCCCGTGGCTCAACTCGGCGGCCTGATTCACCTGCTGCTTCCGGAACCCGCCGGCTCAAACACTTCTTTTCAGCCGGAAACCTATGCCGCTACCGGTTTGCCCTTGATGATTAAAGAACTGGCCCAAAAAGGAGCATCCCCGGACCGGCTTGAGGCCCGGATGGCCGGCGGCGCCTTAGTCGGACCTGTTTCAGCCGATGATTTGACTCTGGATATCGGCGGCCGGACTGTTGAAATCGCGGAACAAATTCTTTCCAGGGAAAAAATCAAAATAATCCAAGTAGAGACCGGCGGTTTTTTTGCTTGCTCGCTCACTTTGGATCTATCCAACGGGCAAGGCCGGATTGAGCCCATTGGGCTGCCTCCGGCCCAAACCGTGCTCGCTTTTGCCAAGCCCGACCGCCGGCAAATCGAAATCGCCATGGACCAAGTACAGCCCATTCCGCAAATGGCGCTTAAAATACTTCGCATGGTTGCCGATCAAAATTATCGTTTTCAGGATATTGCCAAAGAAGTGCGTCAGGATCAGATCATCAGTGCAAAAATCATCAGTCTCTGCGGTTCGGCCTTTTACGGCCGAAAAATGAATATAGACTCCATTGATCGGGCATTGCTGCTGCTGGGTGAAAAGCAATTTTTACAACTGGTCATCTCCGCTTCTTTGGAAAGATTTTTCCCGGTCCAGAGCCATGGTTATTCTCTTTGCAAAGGCGGTCTTTTCAGGCATGCACTGGGAACCGCCTTGGTCGCCGAACGCTTGGCGCAATTAATAAAAAAAGGGACGCCGGACCTTGCTTATACCGCGGGGTTGCTGCATGATATCGGCAAGGTCGTTTTGGATCAATATATGGCTCCGGCTTATCCCCTCTTTTACCGACGGACTCAACTGGAAGGTGAGGATTTTATAGAGGTTGAAAAGGAGGAATTCGGCTTTACCCATGCCGACATCGGAGTTCGTTTGGGGGAACGGTGGTCTTTACCCTCTAACCTGATTGAAACCATTCAATGGCATCATCGCCCCGATCAAGCTCAAATTCATCCGGAATTGGTTCACATTGTCAATCTGGCTGATACGATCATGTCCCGGTATGTCACGGGGCAGGAATTGGAACGAATCAATCCGGGTATATTGAAGCAAAGCTTAAAATTTTTAGCCATTTCAGATGATTATCTTCCCATACTCATTGATAACCTACCCAGACAGATATTTGCTTCAAATTAAAAAACCGCGCATCCAAAATCAAATGATTAACTTGGTTTTTACGAATAAGTTGTATATAATTGTCTAATCAGAGTGATTAGATAATAATTTATAACAACCCTCTTGACAGATTTGGAATGATTCAGTACAAACCTATTCCGTTTCAAAGTATTATAATGGTTCAACCACTTAAGAATGAATTTTGTTATCAGATTAATTAAAGTATAATTAAATAGGTAAAAATATGAATAATGATTCTGAAAATGCCCTGAAGAAAGATTTAAAACGAATCGAAATCAACCGGGACTTATGTAAAGGATGCGGGATCTGCGTTGCTTTTTGCCCTAAAAAAGTTTTGGAACTGAATGAATATGAAAAATCCGTTGTTAAAAATCCGGATCAATGCATTTATTGCGGACTTTGTGAACAGCGCTGCCCCGATCTTGCCATTGAAATCATTAAATAGGCCTTCTTGGAAGGGATGAACAAACCGTTTATAAGGTATTATTATGAAAAAAGATAAAAAAATTCTCTTCTTACAGGGTAATGAAGTCTGCGTCGAAGCTGCTTTGTATGCGGGACTGGATTTTTATGCCGGTTATCCCATTACCCCCTCAACGGAAATCGCCGAACTTCTAGCTCTGCGTCTGCCCCAAAAAGGCGGGAAATTCATCCAAATGGAGGACGAAATCGCCTCCATGTGCGCCATTATCGGCGCCTCCCTGACCGGACATAAATCCATGACCGCGACAAGCGGACCCGGTTTTTCCCTGAAACAGGAAGCCATCGGTTATGCGATCATGGCGGAAGTGCCTTGTGTGGTAGTCAATGTGCAAAGAGGCGGTCCCTCGACCGGCTTGCCGACCAAGGTCAGCCAAGGGGATGTCATGCAGGCGCGTTGGGGCACACACGGCGATCATTCCATAATCGCTTTGACTGCTTCCAATCATCAGGATTTGTTCAGCATCACGGTTGAAGCATTTAATCTGGCGGAAACCTATCGTACACCGGTTATCCTCCTGTTTGACGAAATCGTGGGCCATATGCGCGAACGCCTGGTCATGCCGGAACCGGGTGAAATTCCCTTACTGGAGCGTTTACGCACCTCCGTAAAAGAAGGCACGGATTATCATCCCTATCTGCCCCGCGAAGACGGCCGTTTGCCCATGTCCGATTTCGGCGGCGTGCATCGCTACAATGTCACCGGCCTGGTGCATAATATGTGGGGCTTCCCTTCCGACCAGCCCAACATCGCACATGGCCTCATTCATCACCTCTATGACAAAATCGAAAACAACGTCAATGCCATCAACCGCATGAAAGAATATTATCTGGACGATGCCGAATGCGTTTTGATTTCCTACGGCTCTTCGGCCCGCTCCGCTCTTCAGGAAGTGGAAAACCGCCGGGCCCACGGCGATCGCCTGGGACTTCTGGAATTGCAGACCCTTTGGCCTTTTCCGGTCAAAGCAGTGCGTGAACGCTGCGAAAAAGCGAAAAACATACTGGTTGTGGAAATGAACATGGGTCAAATTCTGCAAGAAGTCAAAAAAGCCGTGCATGATCCGGACAAAGTCTTCCTGGTCAACCGCATTGACGGCACGTTTATCAGCCCTGAAGATATCCGTAATGTTTATCGGATCATCCAGAGTAAAGGAGTTTAATGCATGTCTGTTTCCTTAAAAAATTATGTTCGCGAAAGATTTCTGCCCCATATTTGGTGTCCGGGTTGCGGGCATGGGATCGTGATGAATAACATGATCCGGGCCATTGCGGAACTCGGGCTCAACAAGAACGATCTGGTCATGGTCACCGGCATCGGCTGTTCGGCGCGTATTTCCGGGTATATGGATTTTCACACCCTGCATACCATTCACGGCCGCGCCCTGGCTTTTGCCACCGGCGTGAAACTCTCCCGGCCGGAATTGACCCTGATCGTGCCCATGGGCGACGGCGATGCCCTGGCCATCGGCGGCAATCATTTTATCCACGCCGCCCGCCGCAACATCGACATCACGGCCATTATCATGAACAACAGCATCTACGGCATGACCGGCGGCCAGTATTCGCCGCTCTCCGGGTACGGTAAAAAAGCCACCACCGCGCCCTTCGGCAATATTGATGAATCGTTCGATATCGCCGCCCTGGCCAAAGCGGCCGGCGCTTCCTTCGTGGCCCGCACCACTACGTATCATGTGGCCGCGCTGAAAAAAATCCTTAAAGAGGCGATCACGCATAAAGGCTTTTCAGTGGTGGAAGTCATGTCGCAATGCCCGACCTATTTCGGCCGCAAAAACAAAATCGGCGGCGCCGTGGATATGTTAAACTTCTATAAAGACAATACCGTGCCGATCGGTTCGCCCAAAAAGGCTGAAAATCCGGGCTTGATCGAAACCGGAGTGTTTGTCAATGAAAACCGTCCCGAGTATTGCGCGGAATACGATAAAACCGTTCAAAAAGCCCAAAAAGCCAGGTAGAGACATTATGGAAAGAATGCAAATTGTATTTTCAGGTTCCGGGGGCCAGGGGGTTATTACGGCTTCCATTATTTTGGCCGAAGCGGCCGCCATGCATGAAGGCCTGAACGCGGTTCAGGCTCAGTCTTATGGGCCCGAAGCCCGCGGCGGCGCCACCCGTTCCGATGTGATCATTTCGGATAAAAACATTCATTTTCCGAAAGTTAACCAACCCAACGTGCTCATCAGCTTGACCCAGGAGGCATATAACAAATTTTCAGGCTCCATCCGTCCCGGCGGTCTTTTGCTGATCGACAGTCATTACGTCCAACCCGCCCGCAAAGTGGACGCCCGCCAGGTCTCCTTGGGTATGTACAAAGCCGTAATGGAACAGATCGGCAAACCGATTGTTTTCAACATCTGCATGCTGGGCGCGCTCGTCGGTTTGACCCAAGTTGTGCATACAGATTCGATCATGAAAGTTCTGGAAACCAAAATCACCCCGGATTTTATCGAGCTGAACCGCCGGGCTTTGGATTTGGGATTAAAGCTGGCTCAAGAGTATCAAGGGTAAAAATCAGCCGTACTGCTTGGGCCGGATGCCGTATTTCTTTACTTTATAACCCATAATCCGCTCGGTGGTGTCCAAGGCCAGGGCCGCCTTGCGCCTATTGCCGCGTTGACTCTTTAAGGCGTCAATAATCAGTTCCCGCTCGAAAATCTCCATGGCCTCCTGCAAAGACTTGGATTGCTGAGTCCCGGTCTCCTCCGCCGTTTGCAGCGTGGGCGGCAAGTGAAAACTGTGGATCACATGATCGTCGCAGATCAGGACCGCCCGTTCCATGCAATTCTCCAATTCGCGCACGTTCCCGGGCCAATGATACTGCACCAAGGCGTCGATAGCCGGCGTCGAAATGCGCTTGATGTCTTTTTGATACTCCTGGGAATATTTTTCCAAAAAATAATCGGCAAGCGAAAGCACATCGGCATCCCGTTCCCGCAATGCCGGCAAGTAAATCGGATAAACGTTCAATCGGTAAAACAAATCTTCCCGAAAACTCCCCTGCTCCACGGCTTCAGCCAAATTCTTGTTGGTAGCGGCGATCAGACGCACATTGACCTTGATGGTGCGTGTCCCGCCCAGGCGCTCCAGTTCGCGCTCCTGCAATACCCGCAACAATTTGCCCTGGCCTTCGAAAGCCAGAGCGCCGATCTCATCCAGAAAGATGGTGCCGTTATTGGCCAATTCGAATTTGCCTTCTTTGGCGCTCACCGCGCCGGTAAACGCGCCTTTTTCATAGCCGAAAAGCTCCGCTTCCACCAAGGTGGCCGGCAAAGCGGCGCAGTTGATTTTGATGAGGGGTTTGTTGGGCCGCAAGCTGTTGTAATGGATCGCATTGGCCGCCAGTTCTTTGCCCGTGCCGCTTTCACCCAGCAAAAGCACATTGGCATTGCTCTTGGCCACCTGATTGATCAGGCGGAAGACTTCCTGCATTTTACGGCTGTTGCCGATAATAGTGCTGAAACTGTATTTCTTGCTCAATTCTCCTTGTAAGCGGATATTTTCTTTGTTTAATTGTTCTTTTTCGCGGTTGATTTTTTCCAGTAAAGCCACTTTCTGGGCAATGATGCCGCTGATAATGGTTAAAAAACGCACATCTTCATCCAAAGACGAATCTTCGTCAAAGATGCAGTCCACACTCAAGGCGCCCATAGTCCGCCGGCCCTCCTTGATCGGCACGCAAATAAACGAAATCTTGTCTTTTTCCAATTTTTTGCGTGGCCCGGTTCGGTGCAGGAAAAGAGGTTCGGCATCGATATTGGGCACGGCCATGGGTTTTCCGCTTTCGATCACCCGTCCGGTCACGCCCTCGCCCAATTTATATCGGCCCCGGCTCTTTTGAACCGGAGACATGCCATGGGCCACTTCAATACGGATTTCCGAAGAGGTCGGATCGAGCAGCGTAATGGAACCGCGGTTCATGCCGAGATGTTCCGACATTAAATCCAGGACTTTATAAAGAGCTTTGCGCAAATCAAAGGTGTTCAGGGCGGTCGTGATTTCATACAGACAATCGATTTCATCCGGTTTGGTTTTTTTAACGCCTGGGTTCATGTCTGCATAACCTAAAAGAAATAAAAAGTTGCCGGTTTTCAGTTATCAGTCATCAGTTATCAAAAAATAGTGTTCCTGGTGACTGATGACCGGTGACTGCTGACTGACAACCAATCTACAAAATTGTAACTTTTATGGCAAGGAATTTCTTTTTTGAATTTTACGTTTTTGGTTATTCCAGACCGAACTTGTCGAATGTTTCCTGAATCGGAACCGGATATTGGCCGTCAAAACAGGCCGTGCAGAGATGTTCTTTGGGAATGGCGGCGGCTTGAATGGTATTTTCCAGAGAGAGATAGCCCAAACTGTCCAACCCGATAAAAGCGCGGATTTCATCCACCGATTTCCGGGCCGCGATCAGTTCGCCTTTAGTGGAAAAATCAATGCCGTAATAACACGGGAAACAGTGCGGCGGGCAACTCACCAGCATATGAATCGATTTCACGCCCAGTTCTTTAAACGTTTGCACGCGGCTGCGCGCGGTGGTGCCCCTGATAATCGAATCTTCGATGATCACAACGCTTTTATCTTTAAGCAATTCCCGCACCGGGTTGAGTTTTACTTTAACCCCGAAATCGCGCATGCTCTGTGAAGGTTGGATAAAAGTCCGCCCCACATAATGGTTGCGGATCACCCCCATCTCAAAAGGCAACCCCGAGGCTTGGGCATAACCGATGGCCGCATAAGTGCCGGAGTCCGGGAAAGGCATGACCAGATCGGCCTTGTGCGGGTACTGCTTGGCCAGCAGTTCTCCTTGCCTTTTCCGGAAAAGATAGACATTCTTTCCGAATATCCGGCTGTCCGGCCTGGCAAAATAGATCAATTCAAAAATGCATTGGGCCCGGCGGGTTTCCGCTTTAAAATGGATGCTGCGCAAACCTTGTTTGTCGATGATTAAAATTTCGCCCGGTTCAATATCGCGGATATATTCGGCCTGAACCAAGTCAAAAGCGCAGGTCTCGGAAGCGACAAC
>RPPU01000107.1 GCA_003819975.1 Desulfobacteraceae bacterium | reverse complement strand
CATAAGCGGCTCCGATGCCCAATCCGCCGATGATGCTGAAACCGAGGGTAAACATGAATAGACTGGTTGCTCTGGAAGCAATGAAAAGGCCCAGACCCAGCATCACACCACCGACCGTCGCCACCCAGCGGGGGCCTACTTTATCCTGAATACGGCCGGCAATAATGGTGGCAATGGCAAAAAAGGCCAACACAAGTTGTGAGGGCAAAGCCAGATTCGTGTCCGTCCAATCCGGAAAAGCGGTTTTCAACCCGGGTTTAAAAACGCTGTAAATATAGACGGCGCCCAAACTGATTTGGATTAATAAAGCTCCTAAGACAACGAGCCAGCGGTTAAAACTTTTCTCTGCGTTCATTTAGTTCCACCTCCCGATTATTTTGATTTAAATTTAAAAAATTAGCGGAATTTATTACATTATCAGGGATGCTGTCAAGTTTATAAAAATTCTAAACTCTTTGATCTTTTTAATAGAGATACGTTAAAGCGGATTCAGAGATCATGCACGGATAGAACAGGTCAACTCGTGTATTTGAAAAAGTTCGGAAAAAATCATATGAATTGTTTTTTATTCATTCGTTTTTAAAGCCTGCAACTGCTCGCGGGCGCCCATGACGATCAGCACATCGCCGCCCTGGAGCACATAATGCGCGCCGGGATTGAATTGGTACTGCCCGTCCGCGGATTTGACCGCCAGCACCAATAGTCCTGTTTTGCGGGCCATATTCGTTTGTTCCAAGGTCCGGCCTTTCATATCCGGCATATCGTCTACCCGAAGTTCTTCCACCCGCAGCACCTGGTTGGACACGCGCAGCATCTGATCTAAAAAACTCACCACCGAAGGCCGGATCATAATCGAAGCCATGCGCAGACCGCCGATGGCATTGGGCGAAACGATCTCATCCGCGCCGGCCTTGCGGAATTTTTCAGTGTTTTCTTCTTCAATCACACGCGCCACAATACGCAGTTTGGAATTGAGCGAGCGCGCGCTTAACACGATAAAAACATTGTCTTTGTCTTCGCCCAAAACCGCAATCAGCCCTTTGGCTCTTTCGATTCCGGCCTGTAAAAGCGTGTCGTCATGAGCGGCATCGCCCAAAATATAGGGCATATCGCCGATCATGTTCATGACATGTTTAAGCGTTTCCGGGTTGCGTTCGATCAATACAAAAGGCGTGTTGGTTTTGGAAAGCTCTTCCGCGATATACATGCCGGTAGGCCCGGCCCCGCACAGAATAATATGATCTTTCATATTGGCAATTTGGCTGCTCATTCGTCTTCCTCTTAATAACTGGTTGAATTCGCCTTCAACAATGAACTTGGTCAGGCTGGCAATGGCATAACCCATGGTGCCCACGGAACTGAAAATCAGGAAAATGGTAAAAATCCGGCCTGCGGTGCTTAAAGGATGAGTTTCACCATACCCGACCGTGGCCAGGGTAATGACCGTCATGTAAAGAGCATCGATATAGGACCAGCCTTCCATCAGATGATACCCGTAGGTACCTATGGAGATGATGATCAACAAGAAACATAGGGCGTAAAACAGACGGTATCCGCGCCCGCTGATGACGGGCGCCGGCAGGACGGGGGGTATCGGTTTTCCATTAAGACGCATATTACGATTCTCAAATTTTCAGATTTGCCTAAACAGCGGCTTGGAGTATAGGAAAATCGATAAGCGCTGTCAATTTTATTGCATAATATCATGATATGTTTTATAAATTCGATTTTGTAAACCAATCCTGCTGAAAGGGTTTCGCATGCAAACGAATACGAATCAAACCTTGTTCGAACCTTGCTGCCTGGCCACCACCATCGGCAGCTTGCCGCATAAGGATGTCAGCCGCGGCACGGCCTTGACTTTGGCTGCCACACCGCAAATCCCTTCCTGGGCCCAGTTTCCCAAACGCTCTTTTTATGAAAATATGATGGTGCAATTCACCGAAGGCATGCCCGGGTTGTTACAGGACGGCGAACGGTTTTATTTTGACCCCAGTGCTCCTGATTTTATCGAGCAACTGACCGAATTTTACACTTATTATATGGCGGCCGTGGAACAAGGCGACCCGGAGGCCCTGGAACATTTTCGAATTTCCGAGCGTGCCTCGGCCGGGTTTGCCGAATATCTGGCCCAACTCTCCCAGGAAACCGTCTCGCGGTCCTTGGTTATGGTCAAAGGCCAGGTCACCGGTCCCTTTACTCAGGGAATTAATTTGACCGATAAAAACCAACGCCCCGGTTATTATGACGAGCAACTGCGCGATGTGATCGTCAAGACCGTGGCGCTGAAAGCTCTCTGGCAAATAAAGCATTTAAAACCGTTCGGATTGCCGATCATGATCTTTTTGGACGAACCTTCTTTACTTGGCTTCGGCTCTCAGACCTATATCACGGTCAGCCGCGAGGATATCATTCACGATATCAATGAAGTCGTGGCCGCCCTGCATGCTCAAGGCGCCCGCACCGGCGTGCATTGCGAGGAAAATACGGACTGGTCTCTGCTCATGCAGACCGAATTGGATATCCTCGACTTTGACGCCTATGATCATTTGCAATCCATCACGCTTTATCCGGTGGAGTTGAAGAAGTTTCTGGAGCGCGGCGGTTCCCTGGGCTGGGGCTTGGTGCCGACCCTTGATAAAGAAGCCGCGGCCTCGGAAACCCTGGAATCCTTGCTGGTTCGTTTTGAAAAAGGAGTGGATATCCTGGCACAAAAAGGATTTCAAAAAGAACTTCTGCTGCGCCGCGCCCTGATCACGCCCAGTTGCGGCATGGGCGGGGTGCTGACCGAACCGTTGGCTGAACGGGTGTTGAATTTACTGTTCCGGATTTCCGTAATCTTACGCGACCGATACCGCTTTTGAAAGGATAAGCCATGTTGAAAGAACCGATACAGATCCGATTGTTTAAACCGCATGTCGGCCCGGACGAAATGGAAAATATTCGCAAGGTTTTTGAACGTGCTTGGTTGGGTTTAGGCCCCCTGGTTGAGGAGTTTGAACAGGCCTGGTCTGTATATATCGGCGTTCCATCGTCCATCGGGGTCAACTCCGCTACCGCTGCTTTACATCTGGCCTTGACGGCTTATCGTTTTCCTCCCGGCTCAAAAGTATTGGTGCCTGCTATTACGTTTATATCCACTGCTCTGGCCGCGCTATACAATCATCTGGAACCGGTCTTCGTGGATGTGGATCCGGAAACCCTTTCACTCTGTTTACAGGATTTGCAACGCAAGATCGATAAAAAATGCGTCGCGATCATCCCGGTTCATTTGGGAGGTCATCCGGTTCCCATGGACCGGTTGATGCCCATCGCCCGGGTAAATCGTCTGATCGTGATTGAAGATTGCGCTCACTGCGCCGGCGGAAGTTATCGCGGACGAAAATTAGGGACATGGGGCGACATCGGATGTTTCAGTTTTGAAGAAAAAAAATGCATGACGACCGGCGACGGAGGCATGATCTCTGCCCTTGATTCGGCGATCATTGAACCTTTGCGGGCTTATCGCTGGGTCGGAATAGATAAAGACACGTGGAAACGCTCCACGGACTATATCGATGCAAAAACCTTGGATGCCCGGCATTGGTATTATGAAGTCGCGGTGTTGGGATATAAATACAATATGAATGATCTTATGGCGGCGATCGGGCTGGCCCAATTGAAAAAATTGGACTGGATGAATTCCCGCCGCCTCGCTCTTATCCAAAGGTATTTGGACGGGATTAAATCATGCCGTGGCATCCGACCGTTATGGCCGTATGAATTTCAGGATGCTTCCTATTGGATTTTCGGCGTACGTTGCGCTCAACGGGATGAATTGATGATTCATCTTAAACAGAAAGGCATCGCCAGCGGTGTTCATTTTCTTCCTCTTCCCTTGCATCCGCTCTTTCGCTCCCACCTAGAAGCGATTCCCGTCGCCAAACGAGTGTGGCAAACCATGTTGACCCTTCCCCTTTTTCCGGACCTGACCGAAGAAGAAGTCGATTATATCATCGATGCTTTAATCGAATTTGACCGAAATTCATTTTCTTAAAAATCATGCTCATTAAGAGAAACAAAAGAACAAAGTATCCGGGAAGTGTTTCTTTCTCTCGAAGGATCTTATATTCCGTTAGAGGGATGAGGCGGTTCCGCGGCCGACGTTTTTCATGGGCCGGCATGGACGCCTCTTTGGCCGGCACCGGCCTGATTGGAGCTTTCACTCTGTTTTTTTTAAAAACCGCGTTAAATCCAACCATCCGAATCCGCATAAAAATGACCAAATGCGATCCCAAGGAAATTCAATTTAAAAATGGATTGACAATTAAAGGATGAAAACCTATTATGAAAAGCCGTAATAGCGGAAATTCTTTGCAGCGATCGGTGTCAGATGGACTTACGAAAAGAAAGTGAAACGGCTATTAAAATCTCAGCCATTATCCCTTGCATGAATGAAGAAGGCAATATCCGTCAAGTTTATGAAAGGATTTCAAAAGCGCTTTCCATCTATGAGGACTTTGAATTGATTTTTCTCGATAATGCCAGCAGCGACAACACTCTTCAGCTTGTTAAATCCCTTGCCGAACGTGATCCTAAAGTCAAATACATTGCCTATTCAAAAAATGTCGGTTTCGAGCGCTCTTTCCGCAACGGCTTTGAGTATGCTTCTTTTGAATGGTGTGTTCAATATGACGCTGATCTGCAATCACCGCCCGAAGAAACTCATAAATTGGTCGAAAAAACACGACAAGGTTATGATGTGGTTTTCGGAGTCAGAGAGGATCGGGATGATCCTTTTTATCGGGTGGCGGGATCTCATTTGCTGCAGTGGACGGCAAAACATCTCTTCAGAATTGACGTTCCCAAAGGAGCGTCGGTTTTTCGCATTCTGCGGACTTCTATCGCCAGGGATATAATCCATTTTCCGACTCGCGCGACCTATTTTATAGCCACCGTGCCTTTAGTCACATCGCGATATGCGCTGGTAACGACCGCCCATCATGCCAGGCAATGGGGCAAGTCCAAGTACGGTTTTCAAGAAATATTTTCCCACAGCTTCGAGCTTTTCTTCGGTTTTTCGCAAATACCGCTCCTATTATCCTGGTTTTGGTTTTTTTTGACCATGACGGCTTTTATCTGCTTCATCTTGATAGGTGACAGCCCGGACGGCAAGGCGGCTGTATATGTGGGGGGGGAATTCTTCTTGTCCAGTCCCTTTTAATGGCAGTCATAAGCGAATATCTCAGACGTCCGATGCCGTTGTTACCGCATCATGCGACCGTTTCCATCAGAGAATCCAATATTCCTGCCTGCCGGAAAAGGACTTCTTTTCACCGTCCAAATCCCTCGACTTCCTGAGAAGTATTAATGCTCGCACTGGTCGGCAGGTTTCTTGAAATGACCCGCAACCTATTTTCGGATAGGGATGACGATCGACGAATGGACAACATTTTCATGTTTGATTTCGTCCGGTAAAAAACATACGGAGCCCGATATGCTTATATCCGATTGGTCCAAAAAAACTCTTTTAATCCTGGGGGGCGGCTTTCATCAAGTGCCTGTATATGAAGCCGCAAAAAAAATGGGCGTTCATGTCATTGGTCTCGACCGGAATAAGGATGCAGCCGCCCGATTCTTAGCTGATGAATTTTATCATATCGGCATTGCCGATCCGGATCTGATTATAAAAACCTTGAACGGCACGCCCATTGACGGTTTGATTTCACCGGCTGCGGATACCGGTCATCGTTCCATTTATGCCTTAAGTCATCGGTTCAACCTCCCTTTCAAACCGTCGTTGCCCGCCGTGACAAGCTCCATGAATAAAGCTTATTTTCTGAAATGCATCACCGATTTGAATCTCCCCGGCCATGCTTATTTTCATGCCGGCCGCCTGGATGAACTCAACGATGCGGCTTTGCGAATGGGTTACCCTCTGATCGTGAAACCCGTCGATTCCTCGGGCAGCAAAGGGATTACGCTGGTCTCTCTTCCTGATCATCTTGAAACGGCCCTTCGCCATGCCATGAGTTTTTCCAGCGCCCACGAAATTATACTTGAGCAATATATCGAGGGAACGAATTACGGCGTCGAGGCGTTCAGGCTGCAGGGTAAGACGATTTTGCTGGCGGTGAATCATAAAACCGATATCTTCCAAACCAATTTTGAAACCATGCAGCATATTCTGTCTCCTGCTCTGCCTGCCGATCTTCAAAAAGCCGTTGAAAGATCGATTGACCTGATTTGCGATAAATTGCTCATCGCTGACGGGCCGGTTAATTTCGATTTCATTCTCAAAGACGGTAAAATTTTTTTCCATGACATAGGCGCCCGTCTGGGCGGAAACGGTTTATCGGACTTGGTGAAACTGGCGTACGGCCTGGATCTTCCTGAATTGACCATCCGGCTTGCCTTGGGTGATAATCTTGATGATCAAACCTGGTTTCGTAAAAGAACGGGTTATGCCGGATTGCGAATGCTATTCTCTCAAACCGGCGGCACGTTCGTGGATTTGGACGGATTGAACAAATTAAAAACACATCCCGCTTTTAGCGGAGTCAGGCTTTTTGTCAAATCCGGCGACCAGGTTTATCCCTTTTCACACGCTAATTTTAAGCTTGGATATATGCTGGCCGCCCATGCCGATCTTCATCAAGTCATGGATCTCCTTTCCCAGGTGGATGAAAAAATCATCATCCGCATCAAAAACCATGAAAATTAACGGGTGCGGACCATGCTGAAAAAAAACAGAAAAAATTTCATTATATAATCATCTGTGAAAAATGAAACAGACCATGCTTCGAATGCGGAGGTCCTAAAAATCGTTTACCATGTATCGTTTTAATATCATTCCTGTTCGGCATTTGACCGAATCCGAGATGGATTGCATTTCGGCTAAACTGGTTCATCAACCGATGGGCGATATGCTGTTGGCTTGGTGTCGCTATATCCGGGAGACGGCTTCCAATCCGCTTGAAATTAAAATGATTCGTATTCAAAAAAACGATTCCTTCCTGGGTATCGGAATTCTGACGATTATTCACAAACTGCCGCTGTCTAACCTTATGCCTTCGGCGTCTCTGGGCAAATTGGTTCAATGGGGTGAAGACCGATTCCGGATTCCTCCATTTTTATCGATCGGAATTTTAGGAATTCCTTTGATGCACCGACCGGGATTGCTGACCTTCGCGCCGGTATCTACGGACGAAGGCGCTCTGATCTATACGGAAATGGCGCGTTTTTTGCGAAAGCATCGCTTGGGAATGCATGCCCTCTGCATTTGTACGGATCCGTCCTTTTCGGCGGATCAATGGATGAAGACCGCCGGATTGATATCCCAGCCTTTTTCATGCCGGGCCATGCTTGATTATCCCTATAAAAGTTTCGAGGAGTATTATGCCACGCTTTCCGTCAGCAAACGCAAAGATATTCGCAGAACCAAAAACGTTCTGCAGCGTTATGCCGGCCAAATTGAATTATCCACGGATTTTCAAACCTTAGCCGGAGAGGTAACAAAATTGTTTAGCAATACCGCGGATTCCAAAGGAGGTTTTCATTTAATCGAAATCGGCAAACGCTTCTTCACCGAATTAAGCCGCTTGGAAAAATGCTTTCCTCGGCTGATTTTAGTGCGCCAAGAACATCAGCTTGTCGGATTTTTCTTGATTTTTCAAAGCGCAGACACGCTTTACCTGAAATCATGCGGGTTGGATTACGATCTTTCATTGAAAATGCGCGCCTATTTCAATCTGTATTATGCCGCCATGGAGTATGCCGTCAAGCACAATCTGACCAAAATCGATTGCGGTTTGACCACGAATTATTTCAAAGAAAGTAAAATCAATTGTCAATTGACTCCGGTCACGTACTGGATTGATTTTTATCATTGGTTTTTTCTGCCGGTGAAAATGATCAGGAAAATTTTTCCAACACTGATTTCTTGACGTGACCATTTTGATCGCGCTAAGATGGTGATTCAAAAAATGAATCCGGGATCTTTTAAAAAAATACGAGGTGAAGGCATGCAACGGCAGATGTGTTTTAGCGTCTTTTTCGGTTTTTTGGCTTTTCTTTTGGCCGGCTTTATAATCGTTTTTTTACCACATGATCGTGAAGTGAAAAGCCTCGGCATTTTTTTGCTTAAACTGCTGCCATTTGTGCTGACGGCCTTTTCAATCGCTTTGGTGGACTGTGCGTTGTTAAAACAGTACCGGCTCGTTTTTCCTCTTTTAGTTTCATGCTTTTTAACCGTATTTTGCATCTTTATTCCCAAAATATTTTTCTATATGGATGATTTTAGAAAAGCTTACTTTTTTTTCCAGCAAATGGTTCCTTTTATCATCTTGACTATGATTCTGGCTTATCGCTTAGGCGGCGGGTCCACTCCATCCGTCTTGAGGCTTGCTTTCGTCATGCTCTTTTTAATGATTTCCGGAATTGAAGACCTGGCGTTCCTTACCGTAAACCGTCATACGGATCCTCGTTTTACTCCCATACCGGATATTTGGTTCTGGGCTTCGCATATGAAAGTAAGATTGGGACATTATCCGACCCGTAATGAAGCCTATGTTTTTATTGCCGTTCATATCGGCTTATCGATATTTATCGGACTTTATTCATTCAAACTCCTGGCGCGTTTCAAAAAATTCTTCGGCATTACCGAAAGCGAACATTCCTTAAACACCGACGGTCCGTTCTAGACGACAATAGAAAATGCCAAGGTGTTTGATTTCTTATTTTGGAGGAATTTAACCTATGAAGGCCGTCATCCTGGCTGGTGGATTCGGTACTCGTTTAAGCGAGGAAACGCACCTGCGTCCTAAACCGATGGTTGAAATCGGCGGAAAACCGATTTTATGGCATATCATGAAAATCTACTCTTCCTATGGCATTAATGAATTCATTGTTTGTCTCGGTTACAAAGGGTACATTATTAAAGAGTATTTCGCGAATTATTTCCTGCACATGTCGGATGTTTCATTCAATCTGAGGGAAAACAAGATGTTTGTTCATCAGAATTATTGCGAACCCTGGAAAATCACCCTGATCGATACGGGCTTAAACACCATGACCGGAGGCCGGTTGAAGCGTATCATGCCGTACCTGGATGACGAAGATTTTTGCTTCACTTATGGTGACGGCGTCTCCGATATCCGGGTGGACGAACTGATTCGCTTTCATCATGAAAAAAAAGCACTGGCCACCATGACGACCGTGCAACCGCCCAGCCGTTTTGGAACGGTCGAAATCCATGATCAATTCGTCAGTCATTTTTCGGAAAAAGTCAAAGGCGACGGAGGGTGGATTAACGGAGGATTCTTTGTGTTGAATCCGGGCGTGATGGATTATATTGCGAACGATCAAACGGTATGGGAACAAGAGCCGCTGAAGAATTTGACGCAAAACCGCCAACTGGCCGCTTTCAGACATGATGGTTTTTGGCAGGCCATGGATACATTAAGTGACAAGAACAAGCTCGAGCAACTCTGGAAGAGCGGAAAAGCTCCCTGGAAAAAATGGCAAGATGATTTATAGAAGGCCGCGGAGCTTAAACGACTGCCGTCGTTTCTTAAAGGATGACGATCTATCCTTAACGCTGGAATGGGACCTCCCTTTTTTGAAAAAGGGTCAAGGATAGGATTCAAAAAAGGCATCGATTCTGGATAACATATAATCGAGCATCGGTTGGGTGATGCCCGGATAGACGCCGATCCAAAACGTGTCGTTCATAATACGATCGGTATGTTCGAGTCTTCCATATAGGCGATACGGAGCCTGTTCAAAGGCCGGATGCCGGATGATGTTGCCGGCAAACAGCGATCGGGTCGCAATCTTGTTTCTTTCCAGATAAGCGACCAACTTGTCCCGGGTGAAAGGCGCCCCCTCTTTGACGGTCAGCGGAAATCCGAACCAGCAGGGTTCGGAATTTGTCGTGACCTGGGGCAAGATCAGATAGTTTTCATGTCTTCTTAGCCCTTCAAAGAGAGCCTGCCAATTTTCCTTTCTGGCTTTAATAAAGGTCGGCAGTTTCCGAAGCTGCTCAAGCCCAATGGAAGCCTGTAAATCGGTTATTTTTAAATTATACCCTATATGGGAATAGACATATTTATGATCGTAACCTTCCGGCAAAGTCCCCAGCTTCCACCCAAACCTTTTTCCGCAGGTGTTGTCGCATCCTGTTTTACACCAGCAGTCCCTGCCCCAATCCCGGAACGATCCGATCACGCGTTTAAGCAGGGGATCGCTCGTGACCAGCGCGCCCCCTTCTCCCAT
>RPPU01000106.1 GCA_003819975.1 Desulfobacteraceae bacterium | reverse complement strand
TTTAGAAAGTCAAAAAGGGAGGAATCTTTATGATAATCGGCGCCAGTTCTTAATGCTGCGGACCAATGATATAGATCTTCCGTTAGATCAACCGATGATGGAGAATGACCGGTAGGATCCAGGTAGATTAAAGGATTATTCCGACAATAGCTAAAACGGTTAAATGATTGCGGATCGAGAGGGTTCGCCATGACGCTATCCGGTGTAATAAACATACCAGTTATCGGATCATAAAGTCTTGCGTCATAATTATATAAATTCGTTTCATTATCGAATTCCTGATCCGTAAATTTGTAGGCAGTAACTTCTGCACCTTCGTGAATATGAACAGAACCATAAGGTTCATACAATGTCACTTCTGTTTTCTGACCGTTCTCATCCGTAACCGCCGCGGTGGAGCCGAGATGGTCTTTGTGAAAATAGCTTGTCAAAGAGCCTTTGATTTGGGCAAGCCTGAGATTGCCTCCGAAAATATACTTGATTGCAATACCATTTTCAATCTCATAATGATCGCCGATATAAAGTATGGTTTTGCCATTCGGAACAAGTTTTTCGGATCGTTTGCCTGTGCCATCATAAGTAAAATCCACCGTAATTCCATTTGCATGGACAATACGAAACGGCATGTTGTCACTATTATAGAGGATGTTTCGATTCAGCGGATTAATTTCGTTGGTGAAATCGGGACTAATTACCATATTGCCGTTGGCATCATAGGAACATGCTTTAGAAATGCCATTTAACCGAATTTCTTTTACTCCATGAACCGGTCCGATATTTTCATAGTCCAGAACGATTTCCTCCACCTTGTTGGTCAAGGGAGCGCTGGTGCCGCTAAGGTTTTCCGAGATTAAACGGTGAAGCGGATCATACGCATAATCATAGCTGACTTTTTGCACATGATCTTCAATTCGTAAAACATCGCCAGCCCTGGAATAGGTATATTCCCTGTTCTGCAGATATTTGTTGGGATCATGGGTCGGATCTTCGGTCACAATACCGAAGAGTTTAGTCGACCAGGCATCATAGGTGTATTTGGTGGCGGTGCCGTTATGATAATCGATCTGGCCGATCTTGCCGGTCGGTTCGTAATCGGTATAGACCGCCTGCACGACATTGGCGGAGTCCGTGATGGTTTGGATCAGGTTGGTGCCGGGATAATAATCATAGGTGATAAAATAATTATCCGGATATAACAATTTTTTAACCTTCCCGGAAAGCTCATATTCGTTTTGAGTAACATAATCGGTCGTGTCGATCCGTTTGGTAACCTTGAGGCTGCGGCCCATGAAATCATAGGCGTTATTGGTGATGACTACATTCCCTTTGGTAATTGTATAAGGCTTGCCAATGCCATTGGAACCTGGAGTTGCATTATCGTATGTTGTAAAGACAGGTATGTCGTTTGTTGAGGGTTGATCATTAAAAAAATACTTTTTATTCAAGGGACGATTTAGAGCATCATATTCGAATCTGATTTCCTGGTTCTTGGCGTCTTTTTGAGTCAGAAGATTGCCGTTCGGGTC
This sequence comes from Desulfobacteraceae bacterium, assembly GCA_003819975.1. The sequence goes on along the minus strand of RPPU01000106.1, from coordinate 8,753 downwards.
ATAGGAATATTCCCAGCGGCCCATATCCGGGTCTACCATGACTTTCTTTCTCCCCAGGGTGTCGTATTCCAGGTTGGTCTCATGGCTCAGGACGTCGGTTACTTTTAAAAGGTCACCGGCAACGTTGTATTGATAAGTCGTGCGATATGCTTCGGGATCATTATGCTCAATAACCTCGATGATCCGGCCCAGGTAATCCTTTTTCTCGGTTTTTCTGTTCCCATCCGGATCCGTGACCGTAGCGCTGAAACCGCTGTAGTCGAAAGATGTAGCGATATACTCGTTATTTTTCAGATAATCGCCATGCTTGCTTTTTACAATAAGGGGTCGGCCGCGAAAATCATAGCTGGTCCAAGAAAATGGATAACCGGTAAGAGGAGCGGTTTGGGGATAGGTCACGCCACTCGCAAAGAATGGGCCTTCAGTAAGAGCCGTTTGGCCCATGTTATTGTAATAAGTTCGGGATATGATTGGTTTTTCGTCTTCTCCGAATGTGGTTGTCTGAATGGGACGGCCAAGGCCATCGAAAAATTCATATTTATCGATCGTGTTGCCGGCCGCATCTTCCTTGATCTTGGTCAGAAGATAACGCGGGAAAGCGTTGGGATCAGAAACATCGCTGTAGATTATTTGGGTACTGCCGCCATCCGGATTTTGCGTCAGAGTCAAGCGACCGAAAACGTCATATTGATAAGAGATGATGTTTCCGTTTTCGTCCTTGGTCCAGGCGGGCTGGTTATAGAGTCTATTCCAGCCTGTTTGCGTGATATGAGCTGCCGAACCGGTTTTGGGAGCGGTGACCTTGACGGGAAAAGTATTCGTTTCGGAATCGAAATCGGTGTGAGTGGCGTGCGCCCAGGGGTCGGAGCTCGCATTACCCCAGGCATCGATTGCATGGAGAACATTGCCGTAAGTGTCATACTGCATGCTGGTGGCGGGGTTATTGCCGCTTTCAAGCCAGGCAGATTTACTCAACAAATTGCCGGTATTGTTCTCATAAACATAGATGCTTTGCCGCACCTGTCCGCTTTGGCTGCCAATAACCGTTTCGGTTCTATTGCGCCAAACCTGGCGATTGCTTGCCCCATAATCAATAGGATCATTAGTTTTAGTTATGGCCTCGTCTAAACCACTACCCCAGGTAGTTGTCATAAGGAGGTTACCGTTATGATCAAAGGCATAATCTTCCTGGGTAAAAACGGTTTCAGAGTCATAGAATTCACTACGCTTCTGAAGGGGCATGACATGGGTGACGCCGGAAGAGAGTCCAACCATCTTAAAACTATAGTCGGTCATGCCCATAAGAACGCCACCCGCATATTCGGGAGCATACGATTGAGTCTGCTTAGGTTGGCCTTTGCGAAAATAATCTTGATAAAATTGGGTTATTTCACGGGTACCATCCGGATTAATCTTTGTGCTTGTCGCAAATCCTTGAAATTCTTTTTCGAGATAATCGTATAAACCTCCGGAATAGGCAAAATGGGTTGACGAGATATTTCCAATCCCATCCTCCGTGGTAATAGCGGAGGTTGTTTGAACGATAAAAGGCAATAAGGTATTTTGGGATTGAGAAGATGGGATGTAATTGATGGTTGTCTTATCGCCAAATCCATTTGTTACTGTAGAAAGGAGATCGGGAAAGGGCGAAGCTGATGAATATAATCGAATAACGGCATTATCAAGCACCCGTCCCACATCGGTTTTACCGTCGCCGTTAAAGTCCCCAATAACCATCGGATAATCCGCGCAACCATTTTCAAAACTTGAGGCAGCACCAAAATCGTTTAAATTATCCATCCTGACCCAACCATCGCGGCCATCTGTAGTATAAAACCGAATGCCATTATCATGGATTCTCCCGATATCGGTTTTGCCGTCACCGTTAAAATCGCCAATCGCCAGGGGGAATTTCAGGCCGCCGCTATAATCTACAAAGCCCTGATTGATGCCGAGATCCGGTATATCTTTTATCCTGACCCAGTTGGCGCGACCTGTGGACAAAAACACATAAACACCATTAATATGTACAATGGCAACATCGGTTTTCCCGTCTCCGTTAAAATCTCCGGTTGTCACCGGGCAAAGACCGGCTGACCAAGATAATTGTTGGGGAATAGGACTGACACAGTAATTACCGGTTATTGCATCTTTTCTGGTCCATCCACCTTGGCCGTCGGCAAAATAAACACGAAGCCCGTTGATGGATAAGCGCGCCACATCGGTTTTACCGTCACCATCAAAATCTCCGGTAACCATGGGTGTATAGGCTTCAGCCCAGTATCCTGCGCTGGGGCATAAATCGTTTTGAATATCGTTGATTTTTGTCCAACCGCCTTGCCCGTTGGATAAATAGAAACGGACGCCATTATTATATACGAACCCGATATCGGTTTTGCCATCACTATTAAAATCTCCGGTTATTACGGGATATACGCCGCTCCCATAATCGAGATAATTCGGCATTTGCAGATCATTATCCAATAGATCATTGATTTTGGTCCAGCCGCCTTGACTGTTGGACAAATAAATTCGAATGCCACCTTGATACTTGCGGCCGACATCGGTTTTGCCGTCTCCGTTAAAATCGCCTATGACCATTGGAAAAGATTCGATAACAAGCGGGCAATAATTCAATCGGGGATCCCAATAATGAGAAAGTTCATAACCGGCACTGGGACATAAATCATTTGCGATATCATTGATTTTGGTCCAGCCGCCTTGACCGTCGGACAAATAAAAATGGACACCATCACCATATACAAATCCTATATCTGTTTTGTTGTCTCCATTAAAATCGCCCATAACCATTGGCTGGCCGGGAGATGCCGCATTGGTGATTCCGTTCATGGGGGTCCAACCTTTGCCCCCGGTTTGATAACTGAAGTTGATGGGTGGTAACGAGGTCGTTCCATCACTGCCGAATAGGGTAACGGTCGTTAATAGTGAGCGAAAGGTGTTCTCGCTGTATCTGTAATTTAATGAATATTTTCTTACTAAATTATTATTTGTATAAACTTCAACCGAACTCAATCGATAAGCCGTAACCACCAAGGTGTTGATCCGATAAAGCGGCGCTGCATCCGTTCTGGGCTCCAAGTTAAATTTTACATAGCTAGCATAAGTTGTCTGGGGCAATCCAATATGTTGCGTATAATTGATTCGGGATAAATAGATTTCACCCTGGTCCTTGGTATAAATGAAAGTCATGTAATTTCCGTTGGTGTCTTCAACTTTATCCAGACACCACTTAAAAACACCAAGATTATTGCTCTGACGCGAAGCATCGTCGCTTCCGTAATAAAAACGCGTACCGTCTTTTTGTGTAACCTCCCAGCCGCCGCTTGCGCTGTTATAAAAAAATCTTTGAAAATTCTCTTCTACTCTGGCTTCAAAATAATTTGGGCCCCAATTCGGCTGGATTAAAAGATCAACTGATACCCCATTGCCCGAATAAACAAAGGCATTATCATTATAGTTGAGGCCGTTTTTTGTAGAACGCCGAATCGAACCCATATCGAGATTCCAACCGTGTCCTATCCAACTGTTTTCACCCTGGCTGGTATAGATGATGTTTATTTTTGGCGCCATGCCATTGCGGCCGGGCGGCACGCTGATCGGAATATTGTAACTGGATGCACCGGTAAAAGACGAATTGGTGGGGATCGGTGTGGCCGAATAACTCGAAATCGTATCGGAATGTTTGATTTCCGGCTGTTCGCTGCCCATTGATGCGGTCGAATTGGGATTTGATTGAGTCGATTCATCGGGTGTTTCAGAGGTTGTTGATTCAACCGGGATTGCGGGCGTTTCTTCAGGCTGTGTCTGAATAACTTGGACATCATCATTGCTTGACGGAACGGTTTCTTCATCTTGCGCGAATAATGGAAAATAGATCGCAAATAATAAGATGAGCGCTAAAAGTATAGATAATTTCTTCATATCAGTTCCTTTCCTAAGGGGAGTGTAGGGGGTTGGGATTTTTTTTGCTAATCCTTGGTCCTCAGCTCTCATCCCTCATCCCTAAACTACTTCACTTTATAAATTTTTTTAATCCGGCCGATGGCATCATACTCGTAATAACTGCCCGGCTTGGGTTTGCTGCCGGCGTCGTTGGGATTCGTTTTTGCCAGCCACTCCAGATAATTACTGAACCCATCTCCGTCCGGATCGTCGTTACGGCCGTATTGCAGAGTGCCGAAATATTGCAATTCCCACCAATCGAGTAAGCCGTCGCCATCACTATCCGGATTGTTCCGGATCGTCGGATTGGTGCCTAAAAGAAACTCTTGCAAATTCGTGAGCTGGTCGCCGTCCGGGTCGGCATTTGCGGTCTGAGATAAGTTGCCGAAATAGAGCAGCTCCCACCAGTCCTCCAAACCGTCATTGTCGTTATCCTTGTTGAAAACCGTGGGGTTGGAGTGGATCAGGTATTCCTGATAATTGGTCAGCCCGTCACCATCCGGGTCATTGCCGGGACCCTGGTTGAAATTACTAAAATAGGCGATCTCCCACCCGTCAGGCAGGGTGTCATTATCCGTATCAAACAGAGTCGGGTTGGCGTGATAAGTAAACTCTTGCAAGTTGGTGAGCTGGTCGTTGTCCGGATCGTCATTGGCGCCTTTTGATAGATTGCCGAAATAGGCGATTTCCCACCAGTCCGGCAAGCCGTCCGCGTCCGTATCGCTTGCGTCGATTTCGGCGAAAAAGGCGCCATTGGCCATGGTCTCAAAGCCGGGATTGAGAGTGATTTCATAGGTGGTCCGGCACTGCACATTGGCCCCGGATTGGACCGTGCACGTGCCTTGGCTCACGATATTGCCGCCGGCATTGTTATAATTGCCGTTGGGATTGCTCGGCAGAATCAAATCAGCGGCTCTCGTGGAAACGGCCGGAATCAAGATCAAGCTTAAAATCAATAATAAACGGCGCATAGTTTGCTCCTTTAAAAAGTTATCAGTCATCAGTTTTCAGTCATCAGGAAGAAAAAGTCGTCAGTCATCAGTTGTCAGAAAAAAAATAATCAGTTGTCGGCTTTTTTCTGGCGACTGATAACTGCCTTTCTGAGTCCATTGATCATTTTTCCTACTTCGGATGTTTTTTGCAAAAAACGATCTAACTCGTTTTCCATAAAATAACCAAGTCGCTGGGCTATTTGAAGATGGGTTTCGAGTTCCGCTAAAGATCCATAGGATATGGATAAGTATTGGGCAAATGCGCCCGGAGATTGCCTTTCTCGTCCTTCAGCGATATTGGCGGGAACGGAAACTGCAGCGCGCTGAAGTTGGTTGCATAAACCAAATATCTCGCTTTTTGGAAATTTCTTGGATAATTTATAACAGTCAACTACAAGATCCATTGCTTTTTCCCAAACCGCCAAATCTCGGTAACTTGCCATTGATAGTCTCCAGTTATCAGTTTCCAGTCACCAGTCTTTGGAAAGTCGCCAGTTATCAGTCAGTTATCAGTTTTTTCTGGTGACTGAAAACTGGTGACTGATAACTGCGCTGATGACTGTTGACTGGCGACCGGTGACTTTCTACCTCTCTTCCAATGCCTTGATTCTGGCTTTCAGACCCTGGTTTTCTCTCTGTATTTCCTGATTTTCTTTTTTCATTTCGATCATATAAAGGGTCAATTCCTCGATCTTTTGCATTTGCTTGGCCAAGACATCGGAGACATCCAGGCCTTTTTTCTGGATTTCCTTGGCCGAGGGTATGCCGGGCAAATGTTTGTATTGCTTGATGTGCGATTCGACCACAGCCAGGCTGGGCAGTTTGTAATTATCCGCAAACACAAAATCCGACCAGCCCACTTCAGTCACTTTCACTTTCTTGGTCGTGATGGTGCCATTGACCGCCAGGGTGGATTGGGGGTTGGTTGTGCCGATACCGACATTGCCGTTGGTTTTAACCGTCAATCTTTCCAGGGGTGATGTGTCGGTTTCGACATCGCGGGTAGCGATAAAAAAATCCCCTTTCGTATAGCCGCTAAACCCGGTCATGTTGCGGTATCCGATGACAACTGGATCTTTTGAACCGCTTGCACCATGATAATTAAATCCAATTTCAGAAAAAGCATATTGAGCAGAAGCAGATTGAAGTCGTAAGATCGTGCCATCGCCAATGGTTAATCCGTTAGTTTGTTTATTAAGAGTTAATAATTTGGTTGCATTCGTCGTCCCGATGCCTACATTTCCGGAAGTGGCTGCCAAATAGGTCGCATATTCAGTTTTGAAGCTATTATCGGAATTAGACCAGAAAGCTAGTTGCGAACCACCGTTATTTCTAACTTTGAGTCCTGCACTACCTGCAAATTGGATATTTGCCGTGTATAATCTATGAGAATCACTTTCTGTCAATCTGGCGGAGCCATTTACGTCCAATGTTTTTTCTGGGTTCGGTGTATTGATGCCGACGTTGCCGTTGGCTAAAATAGTCATTCGTTCTATGTTATTTGTTCCGATGTGCAAAGCGCCATTTTCCTGGTTTAAGATATAACCCACGGTTTCAACCATTTGAAGCATTAAACCGTCACTCGCACCTGTACCCGTAGAGGAATTAATAATTTGAAAAGCTGTATTTGCATTGCCAAATAAGGATAAATTTCTATTTGGAGAAGTACTCCCGATACCAACTTTACCTTGCGAATTAACCGTTATGCCACCTCCGCTTTCACCCCCTAAAATTTGCATGGTACCGGAGATTCCTTGAATCGCGCCATGAAACGTAGAACCGTCATATTTCTGGAACATAATGGCTGCTTCATCTTGCCCGGCGTTGTTCCGCCCGGTAAGCCGGATATTGGAGCCGCCCGTGGAGCCGACGTTCAAGGGATGGGAACCCGGCCCGGTCGGATTATTGATGTTGACAAACCCATTGACGTCGAGCTTTTGGCTCGGGCTGGTTGTGCCGATGCCGACGTTGCCATAGTGATTTAAAATTAAATCCCCATAAGCATTTGCCCCTGTTTTATAAGATTGTAATGCTACATAATTTGAATCCAACGTTGGCATACGAAAAGACAACCTATTACCCTGAACACCATTTATATAATCATTTGCTTGAAATCCGACACTAAGACCTGCTACTTCTAGTTTTCCAAATATGCCAGTCGTCGTCCCAATACCAACATTTCCAGTATTGGTGTTGAAAATATTTGCTCCGCCGGTGGCCCATTCGCCGTCCGCCAGAGTAGTTCCGGCAAAGAAAAAGAGACCTATGACAATAATGGATAAAAGTTTAAACACACTGGTTGTTTGCATTTTTATATCCTCCCGGTGATATTATTTTGATGTATTTGAAAACAGATGTAACTGTTTAGACTTCTTTGTGAATAAAAGAAAAACCTTCGTCATTTTGATGATTTTATTTATAAATTCAGTCGTGTTGAAAAGATAAAAAACTACATCAAATCAATTTTGGATGTCAAGGTTTTTATGAATATGGTTTCAGTTATCGGTTAATCACTTACCAGTCATCGGTCATCAGTTGTCAGGGGATCAGGAGAGGGTCACGGGTTACGGCCGAAAGCATGCCGGAATGACGGGTTTGGGGTATGAAAAATGAGAATTTTTATCCGCAACCATCTATCCGCAGTCTGCGATTAAGGGCAGGGTGTCGCCTTGAAAATTGAAATGACATCAGAAGTGATTTTTTTAACGCTGCATGCATTGCTTTGTACCTTGCGCACAATTCGCCGATCAATCTTCGATTTGAAAAAACAATAAACTGCTTTTTGCTCATTTCAAGATGACACCCATTCCTCGCCTCAAGTCATAAAATGGCGTTTAGGAGGCAGCGGCTCTTTTTCGATTTTCTTTTAACTCAAGTTTTTTGATATCTTTAACATTGCTCAAGTAGCCAAGTATGGAATTCCATAAACCGGAACCACCGCTGGCAAGCAAGCCAAGACCCAGGATGGCCCAATCGCTGGTGACGTCGGCGATTTCTTTTGGGATGTAGTCTTTTATTCGATTTGTGAAAAATTTTACTTAAAAACATTATAAAAACAATATGTTAGTGAAAGTTAGAATGGTTTAATCATTTATGTTTTGACAATCTTTTTTGGCTTAGTTATATTGGCGGTCCGTTTTAAGACGGGCCTTAAAAATTAAGTTATCTGGCGGATCGGGTCTTTTTTTCGAACAGTATTTTGTGAGTAAAGGAGCGATCATGACCTCTTGGAGACAGCCTCTCGATAAAGAGCGCATCCAGGTACCACGCGGAATCATCCATGTCATCGAGGAAAGATGCAAGGGCTGCGGATTCTGCGTGGAATTTTGTCCTCAGCATAAGCTTATTTTATCCAAAACCACCAACACCAAAGGCTACCATCACCCGCAACCCATTGACAATCCGCATTGTATTCATTGCGGCTTGTGCACTTTAATCTGTCCTGATTTCGCTATCTATGTCGAATATGACGGCCTGCACACTCCGGACACGGTCGTTCCGATTAATCGTAATGAAGAGGTCCAATGTTTTATCGATCCTGAAAAACCCAGGATCGAAAAAACATGAATTCCGGCGAGCCGGAACAGGAGTTCCAGCGAGAACGCCGGAATACTTATTATCGTAAATCACGACGGTTTTTTTTCCTTATTAATAATCTTTTGTCGGTATTGCGGAGTAAAAACCTAATTATGAGCATGCAAAAAGGTCTTTTAACCGGCGAGCATTTTATGATCGGAGATTACGCGGCAGCGGAAGGAGCGATCCTGGCGGGCTGCCGGTTTTTTGCCGGTTACCCGA
>RPPU01000105.1 GCA_003819975.1 Desulfobacteraceae bacterium | reverse complement strand
GAGAAAAGGAAGGTTCGAAAGCGTGTCGGCGAAATTCGGGACGCCGCAGAGGCTCCGTTGGTCCGCGAAGCCGTGATAGCCGGAAGGCTGCGGAATCGGGTCATGCAGACCGAGCGCGATGATCGCGACCGCGGTTACGGCGATGAGCAACATGCCTTTTCTCGCGAGAATTTTTTTTAAGGCGGACATGACGGGTTTTTTCATCATTGATTCTTCTGAATAATAATCCACTACGGGCTCAATGTTGGGATTTCCAAGTCTATATTTTGATTAGGTTTTTTACATGTTTTTTTGATCCTATGCTTTTCAGGATCAAAAAAACATTCAGGCTTTCTCGATTTCGCAAAGCAGGGCCTTGAAAACCGGGAACCCGGAAATCGGGTCGCGGTTGTTGAAGTCGGTCAGGACATTCGGGTTGCAGTCGCGCCAATATTCGGCTTGAATCGGCTTGCCGCCGCCGACGTTCAGTTCCACCGCGCCTGCAACGACTTTGTCGGTCACGTCGGCCCAGATATAGAGTTCGCCGCGCTTGGTGCGGACCAGGACTTTGTCGCCGCTTGCGATTCCGCGTTTTTCCGCATCCCGGGGGTTGATCAATACCAGGGGCTTGTCCTGCAGCTTGACCAGTGAGGGAATATTCAGATGCTGGGAGCGGAAGGTGCTCATGATCCGGGCGCCGGTATTCAGGATCAGCGGATAACTCCGATGCAGTTCCGGATTGCGCAGAGGGCCCTCCGCCGGGTCCACATAGACCGGCAGGGGGTCATAACCGTATTCGGCGAGCAGGCTGGAGGCTATCTCAATTTTTCCGGACCGGGTCTCGAAACCGGGGCGGCCGTCGCGGCGCAGCAAACCCCGTTCGTATTTTTTATATCCGACCGGTTGTTCCAGCCGGACACCCCGGGGATTCGCTTTCAGCTCCGCCAGCAGTCCGGGCTTAAGGGCAAAGGCTTTTTGCAAAACCTCTTCTTCGGTTTGCGGAAATTGATCTCCGTATCCCAGCCGGGCCGCGATTCCGGCCACGATCATCAGGCTGTTTCGCGCTTGTCCGACCGGCGCAATCACGGGTTCGCGCAGGCGCACATAATCGGGATAGCGGTGATAAGAAGTCATTTCGAAATAAGTGGCGGCCGGCAAGACGACATCGGCATAGAGCTCGGCTTCTTTGGTCATGAAGAGATCGATAACCGTCAAAAAATCAAGCGCGGCATAGGCCTTTTCCCAGATGGCGGGTTCCGGATAGGAAGTCAGCGTGCTGGAGCCGTTGATCAGGAGCCCTTTCACCGGGTAAGGCCGGCCCTCCAGAACCGCCTTGGGAAACTCCATGATTTGCGCGTTTTTGATGAGCTTGCAGAACAGGGGATATTCGGCGGCGCCGACCGGTTTGATATTTTCGGGCGGCTTGATTTTCTCTTTTTTTCCGAAAGGTTCGGCAGGCGGAGCAATCCGCATGCCTCCGGGAACATCCAGATGCCCGGCCAGGGCCCAGAGCAGAAAAACGGTCCGGATATTCTGGACGCCGCTGTTGGTGTATTCGAGGCCCGTGTAGGTCACCAGTGAAGCATGTCGGGTCGCGGCGATTTCGCGGGCGAGATTCACAACGGTTTGCGCGGGCACGCAGGTTATTCGTTCCACTTCCGCGGGCGTGAAGGATTGCACGTAAGCCGCGAGATCTTCAAACCCGACCGTCCATTTTTCAACCAACTCCTTATCATAGAGCTTTTCATTAATGATTACCCGTAGCATACCCAGGGCCAGGGCGCCGTCCGTTCCCGAACGCACCGCCACCCATCGATCGGCGCGACGGGCTATGTCGCTCCGCATGTGGTCGATGGCGATAATCTTGGCGCCGCGTTTTTTTGCTTTTATTATCCTATGGAACATAATGGGCGGGGAATCCGTGATGGGATTGGCGCCCCAGACAAAAATGGTTTGACTGTTTTCGATATCGGGCAATAAATCGGTTCCCATTACCCCGAACGTCGGAATGGGCGCCAGAACGCCGAAAGCGTAAAAGCAGATCGAACCGACGCCGGCCATATTCGGGGAACCATAAGGGAATAAAAATCCCCGGCTTTGGTCCTGCAAGGACTGCTCAAAAGCGCCGCGGCCCGTAAGATAGACAAATGCTTGGGCGCCGTGTTTGGCTTTGATGGCCTGCATCCGGTTTACTACCAGATCAAGGGCTTCATCCCAGGTCGCCGGCCGGAATTTCCCGCTTCCTTTTTTTCCGTTGCGGATCAAGGGGGTTTTTAATCGGTCCGGTGAATAGACGATTTCCGGAGCGGCCTGGCCGCGAATGCACATATCCCCATAGGGAATGGTTTTGTCCGGTTTCACCTTGATTAATTTACCGTTTTCCAAGGATGCGATGATGCCGCAGCCCCCGGGACAAACGCCGCAAAGGGCTGATTTTCGTTCAATGATACTCATATTTTTGCTTCCTTTTTACTCCCGTCAAACGATATTCGCGATATTCAACATCTGCTGATCCCGTCAATTGAATCCTTATTCAAATAAGGAGCGAATATATTTCGCTTAAAGCTGATATAAAATTTTTTCACCATATCCCCGGCAGTAAATGATAATGCACCTGCCCGACATAGTTACGGTAACCATTTAATTGATCGCAGAGCGTTTCGTCCTCAGAACATATGCACGGCCGAGGCCTTAAACGAAATCTGCACTCCCGTGCCGATGTCCAGGCCCAGATTGACGGCGGAACCCTTGGTGACGAGCGACTTGAAGACCTGGTCGTGGACCGCGACATGAACCTCGTAGAGAAATCCCCGGTCGGTAATGCTCCGGATAACGCCCGGAAATGAATTGCGCATGCTCGATTCCAAAGGATTGAGACTGAGCACGATATCCTCGGGGCGCACGGCGAGGTAATCGCTGGAATTTTCGTGTCGGCGGGGGACCTCGATGGACAGTCTGCCCACCTCGGCTGTGGTCCCGTTGAATACCGCCGGAAAGATGTTTTTCATGCCCACGAAATCCGCCACAAAGGAAGACGATGGTTTCCGGAAGATATCCTGGATTGTTCCGGTCTGGACGATGGCGCCGTCGTTCATGACGGCCGCCTGGGTGGCCAGCGAGATCGCCTCGGAAAAATCGTGCGTCACCATGAAAAAGGTGATGGGCGAACTTTTGTGGACCTGTTTAAGCAGTAACCGGATTTCCTCTCTGAACCCGGGGTCGAGGGCGGAAAGTGGCTCGTCCAGGAGTATCACCCGGGGTTCCACCATGAGGGCCCGTGCCAGGGCGGCCCGCTGGAGTTCTCCGCCACTGAGCGTTTCCGGGTGTCGCTGGAGCAGGTGGCTGATACCGAGGTCATTCACGAGCCTGTGGAACCGTTTTTGGGCCGCCTGCTTGTCGTGCCGGCGATAGCGCAAACCGAAGGTGATGTTGTTTTCAATGGTCAGGTGCGGGAACAGGGCATAGTCCTGATACATGATGCCGATGCCCCGTTTCTCCGGCGGCAGCGTCGTGATGTCTCTATTGTCAATCGTGATGCTCCCACCGAGGACCGGGACGAGGCCGGCGATCGCTTCCAGCAGGACGGTTTTGCCCGCGCCCGTGGGGCCCATGAGCACGAAGAATCCCCGGTCCTCGATAGAGAGGTTGATGTCTTTGAGGCGGAATTCGCCGAGATGAACCCTGAGTTCCCTGACTTCGATCATGCCGCCTTCTTTCCGGGCAGCGCCAGGACCCTCAACGCCAGGAACAGGGTCAGGCACACCAGAACCAGCCAAACCGCCACGGGCTGGGAGTACTTGAGCCCATACCCTTCGTAGCGCTCGTAGATAAGCACCGGGGCGATCATGGGGTGATAGGCCACCACCACAACGGCCCCGAATTCACTGATGGCCCGCGCGCAACACATTATGAACCCCGTCAGGACGCTGCGCCACGCAAGGGGGAAGGTGATCCGGGCAAAGGTGCTCCACAAGGGGGCGCCCAGGCTCCTGGAGATGTTTTCCAGCCGGGGAGAAACGGCCTCGATCCCGGATTTGAGGGCATTGATATAGAAGGGCATGCCCACGAAAGTGAGCACGGTGATGATGCCTACAGTGCTGCCCATGATCCGGATGCCGAGCTCGTTCATGAGCCGGCCCAGCCAGTGGTTTCTCCCCGCCACGCTCAGGATGGCGATGCCGACAACAGGGTGCGGGATCACGATCGGCAGATCGATAATGCTCTCGATAAGGCGTTTGCCCCTGAACCGCGACCGGGCAAGCACATAGGCGAGCGGTGTTCCGACGATAAAGGATATGCCCGCCGCGGAGAAGGCCGTGTATATGCTGAGCCAGATCGAGTGGACGACGTTTTTGTCTTTGAGCGTTTCCTTGAGCATGGCTGAGGAAGGGGCCGTCAGCATCTCCACGAGCGGCAGGAGAATGAATGTCAGGACCACGATGCCGCAAGACACCGACACCCAGTAAAACGGTTCCTTCCTCATCATGACTTTGCGCCTCTCAGTCCTTTACTTCCACGAGTTCCTTCAATTCCGCGGGCAGGGCGGATTTCATCTGTTCGGTGGGAACCCGGCAAGGGATGGAGGGCGGCTGGCCCTGGTCTTTGAGGACTTTCAGCCCGCCTTTGGGATCGAGCAGGTACTTGAGGAAGGCGATGGCCGCCTCCTTGTTCGGGGCATTTTTGATGAGGGTGACTCCGTAGGTGACCGATTCGCCATGCATGTCCATGAACTCGCCGGGCTTGTTACCGGTCACCTTCACCACGGCCTGGGAATAAAACGGGTCCTGCCTGTAGTCGCCCAGGTTGATCTCGTCAGGCAGCGTCAGATACTTCAGCCCGTGCTGCACGGCCACGGAGAGATATTCCCAGGCATAATCCATGTTGCCGGTCTGGAGCAGGGACACCAGCTCCACCGACTTGGGCCGGACATTCTCCTGGGGGCGGTTGGCGAGCACCTTATCGTTCAACCCGGGTTTTTTGTAGTACTTTTCCGCAAGCTGGATCACCATGAGGGCACGGTAGCCGCAGGGATCGAGGTTCGGGTCCGAGTGCCCCCAGACAACTTCCTTTTTTTGGAGGATCTCGTACCAATTATCGGTCTTTGCCTCCTTGGCGAACCTGCTCTTGTCCGTGTAGCAGAGCACGAGTTGGTTGGTGGCGAACCGGATGTTCCAGTCGGCATGCTCGGGGACAAGGAGTTTGTCGATTACCTTGAAGTCCGCGGATGCCATGATGTCGCACGGCTTGTTCAGGTCGGTCACTTTGCGCGCCGCGGCTTGGCTGCCGCTGGCCTCGCGTTGCAGGTCCACGCCCGGATACATGGCCTCGAACTCTTTTTCCATGGTTTCGAATGGCATGGTGAGACTGCCCGCATGGAACATGACCACGATCCCCTTTGGCCCGGCCAGGACGCTTTGAGGCGCCGCAAAAGACATGGCACCCAAGGCGATGAACAAAACAGATACCGTTCTGCCGAATGATTTTTTCATGATACTTCCTCCTCATGTAAATATATATGAAAGCAATAAGAACTTGCTTTTCACGGCTATGAGTATAAAACAACCCGGAATGCGGGTCAAGGTGAAAAATCATGCAACCTATGGAATAACGGAGGCTTTTTGGCGGTAAGCGATCAATACAGGCAGGTTGTAGACAGATAATTTTAGACAATTTTGTGTGATTTTTCAATTTTTTGGATTGAAACAGGCAACCGTTCATCCTGATGATTTTTTTTAAAATTCATATAAAATAAGCCCCAACTGAATACTCAGGAGCGGGTTAAACATCCGGATGATCGGTTGGAGCCGTACAGTTCGCGGAACTTTATTGACATGAAGGGCACGGTAAAGGGAAAATGGAAATTAAAATCAAAAAAATGGAGTAAAGAGAGATGAAAAACAGATTTTTGCATTGCGTTGAAAACAAGGGATATGAGGCTTCTTGCATTAATAGTGAATGCGGCCGGAACATGGAGGTTTATGAGGCAGGCTTAATCGAAAAGCTGAAAATCGGAGGTGACGAATGAAAAATAGGGATAGACACTGGTTGATTATTTTGGGAACCATTTTAATGATAATGGGGTCGGGACCCGTCCGGGCAGGCGATTTAGAGGATCAATTATTCAAAGCTATTTTTTTTGAAAAACCGGAAGAGGTGCAGGCCCTGCTCGCCAAAGGCGCCGATATAAACGCCAAAGCCAAGGACGGCCGCTCGGTGTTGACCTATGCCGTGGGTGAAGGCCGGATGACCATTGTGCGTTTGCTGCTCGAAAAAGGCGTTGATGTAAATCTCAAAGACGGCAACGGGTCAACGGCGTTGATGGCCGCCGCCTCCACCGGCAGGGTGGACGCGACGGAACTGCTCCTGGATCGGGGAGCCGATCCAAAAGCCGTTGACCATGAAGGCCGATCGGCCTTGGAGCACGCGATCCATTACAGTTATTTGGATGTGGCCCGGCTGCTTGCCAAAAGAGGCGCAGTGCTGGAAGTCCGAAAAGATAATCTCTGGGTCAGCGCCGCCTGGGAATCCGTGAACGGCAAGCTGGAACGCGTGACCGCCATGTTCGATCAGGGACTGGATGTCAACCTCAAAGGCGGACTCGGTTTCACCTTGTTGTCGTTTAACGCGGAAAACGACCGTGCGGACGCGGTTAAGTTTTTCCTGGAAAAGGGCGCGGATGTGGATGCGCGGGGGTTTATGGGGAGAACGGCGCTGATGGTGGCGGCCGCTAAAGGGCACGCCGAGATCGTGCGATTGCTGCTGGAAAAGAGAGCCCAGGTTAACCTGGTTGACGATTACAAATATACGGCCCTGCTGCTGGCCGCGGCCGAATGCCACGCTGAAACGGTCAAGCTCCTAATCGCCAAGGGGGCTGATATAAACGTCCGTGACGAATGGGGCTCCACGCCTCTAAGCCGCGTGGCCGGTTGCAAGGGGCAAACGGACCTTCTTAAGCTTCTGATGGCGCGGGGCACGGATCTCAAGACACGGGACGACAACGGCTGGACGCCATTGATGAGCGCGGCCGCTTTCGGGAACAAGGAAGGGGTGCAACTGCTGCTGGCGCGGGGCGCGGACGTGAATGCGCAGGACAAAAACGGCGAAACACCTCTCTGGAAGGCCGCTCTGGACGGCGCCGGGGATATTGTGCGGTTCCTGATCGCAAAAGGGGCGAAGGTGAACTTGGCCGACCATAAAAAGCAGACTGTGCTGGCCGCCGTGACCGCCCGCATCAAGGAATACGAAACCAAAGGCGGAAAAAGCGAAGAGATCAAAAAAATAAAAGAAGTGCTCGACATTCTCAAGAAGGCCGGGGCGAAATAGGAAACCGTACAGCTGTGGTAAAGGCGGGTTTGACAAGTCGGGCCACATGCCAAAGTTTTTGGTATTTTTTTTTGTAACTCATTTGCTTGAAAACGGCGATGACATTCGCACTATCCAAGAACTTTTAGGCAACAAGGACGTGAAGACGACCATGATTTATACCCATGTCCTTAAACGTGGACCGGCCGGAATACGCAGTCCTGCAGATTTGATTTAAGATTTTTGGCGGGGTATTATGCCGATCCGTATAAAATCCTTTGAAAAAACATTCATTATATGTAATTATCCGATGTAAAAATCATGGAATCAATCAAGAAACAGTTGCGGATGTTGTGAAGAATGCGTTGAGAACGGCGGATGAAAATAACGCCTAACTATTTGCTTCAGCGATTGGTCCGCTGCGCGGCCCACCGCTGAGCTCAAATGTTAACTGCAAGAGGAAGAGATGTGCCAAAATATCTGTCCAGGCATGAGGTCTCATCGGCGTAGCTCTTGGCTTCGTTCTCGGTGAAGGTTCTCGATGGTTTCGTGTTTCACATTACGCAGAAAACGCAAGGCAGTTAACAAGGTCATGCATCCGATCGCCGAAAAAGCCGGCTCCGGGTGATGTCCGCGTTCTGTTGCACCCATCCGGCTTGACAAATAATTCATATTTTCAGGTAGATACGATTAAATATATCGGTTGACATTTTGCTCGATTGGTATATACTATACGGTATAAACCAAATTAAAGGAAGGCAACTATGGAAACTGCTAAATTATTCGATAATGGACGTAGCCAGGCTGTGCGTTTACCAAAAGCCTATCGGTTTGAGGGAAATGAGGTATATATTAAAAAAGTTGCGGGCGGAGTGCTTTTAATTTCAAAAAATCAATCTGTATGGGATCTTTGGGAAAAGAATTTGCTGAAGCATGATACGCCGTTCATTATGGAAAGAAAGCAACCGGACCAACAACAGGAGCGAGAAAGTCTTGATTAAATATTTATTGGACACGAATATCTGCATTTACATAATGAATCAAAGACCCATCGAAATTATCCGCAAATTTAAACAATTCAATGTTGGTGACATTGGTATTTCAACAATAACCGTTTCAGAATTACAGTACGGAGCAATTAAAAGCAAAAATCCAAAATTTAGTATACAGCGAGTTGAAGAATTCCTCGCACCACTAGAAATACTTCCATATGACCATAATGCTGCCAATTTTTACGGCGAAATTCGTCATCATTTAGAAACAAA
Organism: Desulfobacteraceae bacterium; assembly: GCA_003819975.1. The sequence goes on along the minus strand of RPPU01000105.1, from coordinate 1,805 downwards.
AGGCGAAGTCATCGGTCCTTTAGACATGCTGATAGCAGCCCATGCTTTAAGCAACGATATTATCTTGGTTACCAATAACGAGAAAGAATTTCAAAGGGTTAATCATTTAAAGATTGAGAATTGGATCAAATAGGCACCACGGAACCATGCCTTACACTCGGATGGTAATTCCACTGCGCTCCATTGCCACCCGTGAAGACTACGTTTGCTGACAAGGAAGAACATAGGATGATAGGATGATAAAATTGACGCTATTGCGGCACGGTGAAAGCTTGTGGAATAGGGCAAACCGTTTTTCTGGGTGGACGGATGTCGATCTTTCTGACCATGGCAGGATCGAAGCCCGAGAAGCCGGCAAGACGCTCAAATCTGAAGGCTACTGCTTCGATATCGCCTATACCTCAGTGCTGAAGCGCGCCATACGCACACTTTGGATTGCGTTGGATGAACTTGACCAAATGTGGATTCCTGTCGAGCGCTCGTGGCGGCTGAATGAGCGGCACTATGGGGCTCTGCAAGGCTTGAACAAGGCGGAGACCGCAAAGCTCTTTGGGGAAAATCAGGTACTCCTTTGGCGCCGAAGCTATGATATCAAGCCCCCGGCCCTGGAGAAAACGGACGAACGATATCCGGTCCATGATCCGCGTTATCGGGAATTGAACGATCGCGATTTGCCACTAACAGAGTGCCTAAAAGACACAGTCGAGCGCTTTTTGCCCTATTGGCACGGATCTATTGCGCCTGCCGTCAAAGCGGGAAAAAGAGCGATTATCGTAGCTCACGGCAACAGCCTACGGGCGCTGGTGAAGTATCTCGACAATGTTTCAGACGAAGACATTGTAGCACTGAATATTCCTACCGGAATACCGTTGGTATATGAGCTGGATAAGGAGTTGCGTCCTATCAAGTATTACTATTTGGGGGATTCAGAAAATATAGAGCAGGCAACGAAGGCTGTAGCGGACCAGGGCAAACTCGATAAAAAGTAAGATCAGCCAACAAGGCGGATTCAGGCGACGACAAATCAGCGGTCGCTATCGTTCGCCGGCAGGAAGGAGGTGATTAATATGCCAAATAAAGATGGAACTGGACCAAAAGGTCAGGGACCGAAAGACGGTCATGGTAAGGGCAAGGGCAAGGGCAAGGGCCCTGGTCAAGGCCCGATGACTGGAGGAAAGAAAGGAATCAAGGAAAAAACCAATAAGTAAGCTGTATTTAAGAACGAGAATTGAGAGATTGCGAACAATCGCATGAACGCAGACCCAAAAGGCCGGGGCTAACATTATTGTTGATCTACATGTCTTGCGGCCCGGCCTTTTGGGCTGGTTATGCGGAGCGTTCGCCGGGAGGAATTTCAATCATCTGAATCCTTCCCTTGAAGACGCCGCCTCCAGAGTTGCCGCCGGCGCTTTGGCCCTTCATTTAAAAAAAGCTTGGTTTTAAAGCAAGGAGACCTTATTGGAAATCCATGCTCGATTCATGCGGTTTACAACGGCGAAACCGTGGAAATCGGCGGCCGGGTCGAACGTTGCTTGCAAACCCAATCAAAAACTATTTAGTGTTATGAATAATACAAAAAGAAAAATCCGCCGTCCTTTCTATAGCGAGTTTGCCTGGGCTTTCGATTTGATTATTGATCGTCCGGTGGCCAAGAAATGCAAGATGAAAGGTTGGACCGTCGTTGAACTGAATTCCAAATTGAAACGATGCGGTTTCGGACGTCCGGTATGTTATGGAGCATACGACCCGGCCGTGAAGACGACCATAATTGATACCCATGGCCTTAATGGCGGCGGTTACCGTCG
>RPPU01000104.1 GCA_003819975.1 Desulfobacteraceae bacterium | reverse complement strand
GGCATATGGCGGAAGCGGGCGTGGAAATTCTGGCCTCGTCCGATAAAATGGCCGTGGTCGGCTTGACCGAAATTTTCAAAAAACTCCCCGCTATTGCCGGGGCCTATTTCAAGCTTAAATCCGTTTTAAAAAATACCCGGCCCGATTTGCTGATTCTTGTCGATTATCCCGGCTTCAATCTGCAAATCGCCCGGTTGGCGAAAAAATACGGGATTCAAGTGTTGTATTACATCACCCCCCAGGTTTGGGCCTGGCGCCAAGGCCGGGTCAAAAAACTGGCCGCCTATGTTGAACGCCTGGCCGTGATCCTCCCTTTTGAAGAGGATTTTTTTCGTGAAAAAGGCCTGCAAGCCCAATTTGTGGGGCATCCTCTTTTGGACCAACCGCGACCTGAACAAAACCCGATCGAATTACGCCAAGAACTGGATCTGGATCCGGCGCAACCGGTCATCGCCCTCTTGCCGGGCAGTCGTTATGCCGAAGTGAGCAATCTTTTGCCGATCATGCTGCAAGCCGGTCGCCTTTTAAAAAACGATTTTCCATCCTTGCAATGGGTCCTGGCTTTGGCGCCGACCATCGACCGGGCCTGGCTCCAGACCTTGCTCCGGGATGCGGGCCTATCTATAAAAATCATCTCCGCCGATACCAACCGGGCTTTAGCCGTTGCCGACTTGGCTTTTGTAACCTCCGGTACCGCCACGCTGGAGACAGCGTTGATGGAGGTTCCCATGGTCGTTCTGTACCGTATGTCGCGGATCTCCTTCCTGGCAGCTCAAATAGTGGTGCGGGTCCCTTTTATAAGCTTGACAAACCTGGTGGCTCGGGAAAAAATCGTACCGGAATTGATTCAAAAAGATGCCACCCCGGAAAGATTGGCCGGGGAAGCCCGGATGATTCTAAAGGACCCGGCTTACAAAGAGACTATGACCAGAAAATTAAAAGAGATCCGTAAAAAATACGGCGAACCGGGCTGTTCGCAAAAAACCGCGCGCATGGTCCTGGAGATGCTGGACCTGAAGTAAATATAAAGGATGCATGGGATGGCCAGAACCGTACTCATTGTGGACGATGAAGAAAGCATACTCCAAGCGCTGGAAGGCATCTTGACCGATGAAGGCTTTGACGTTCTCAAAGCCGACAGCGGCACGGCTGCTTTGGAGCTGATCGAGACCTCCCTGCCCGATTTGGTGCTGCTTGATATTTGGATGCCCGGCATCGACGGCATGCAGACCCTCGGTAAAATCAAAGAAGCCCATCCGCAACAACAGGTCGTGATGATGTCGGGCCATGCCAGCATCGACACCGCCGTCAAGGCGACCAAACTGGGCGCCCACGATTTTATCGAAAAGCCCCTGGATTACCAAAAACTGCTGCTGGCCATCAACAACGCCCTCAATTATTACCGGCTGGAAGAAGAAGTCACCCTGCTCAAGGAAAGGGAACGCGTCAAGACCGGCATCAGCGGCGACAGCGCTTCCATCCGCATGCTTAAAAAGCAGATCGAAATCGTGGCTCCGACCAATGCCTGGGTTCTGATCTCGGGTGAAAACGGCACGGGCAAAGAGCTGGTCGCCAATATGATCCACCGCATCAGCAAACGCAGTCACAAACCCATGGTCGAAGTCAACTGCGCCGCCATCCCCGAAGAGCTGATCGAGAGCGAACTCTTCGGCCATGAAAAAGGCGCTTTCACCGGCGCCGCCACCATGAAAAAAGGAAAGTTCGACCTGGCTCATGAAGGCACTCTGTTCCTGGATGAAATCGGCGATATGAGCCTCAAAGCCCAGTCCAAAACCCTGCGGATTTTACAGGAGCAAAAATTCGAACGCGTCGGCGGTTCCCGGACCATCCATGTGGATGTGCGCGTGATCGCCGCCACCAACAAGGATCTTGAAAAAGAGATCGAGAAAGGGTCGTTCCGCGACGACCTCTACTTCCGTTTGAACGTCATTCCCATGCGCGTTCCGCCTTTGCGCGAAAGACTCGACGACCTGCCTGTCTTGGTCCGGGAATTCCTGCATGAGCTGACCCTGGACACGGCTTTGAAAGTCAAGAGCTTTTCCGCCGACGCCCTGGAACTTCTAAAAAAATATCATTGGCCCGGCAATGTGCGCGAACTGCGCAACCTGGTTGAACGGCTTGTCATTATGGCCCCGGACCAGGGCATCCAGGCCAAGGACATTCCGCCGCCTTACAACATGGAAGCCAAGGTTCCCGAAGAACTCGCCGCTTATTTAAGGGCCGAGACCTATAAAGAAGCTAAAATGAACTTTGAGAAAACCTATATCGCCCACAAACTGAGGGAATTCAACGGCAATATTTCCCAGACCGCCGAAGCGATTGGAGTTGAAAGAAGCAATTTACACAAAAAATTAAAGTCGTACGGCTTGTAATGCTAAATACGACAGACCAAACGGAATGGCGCCCCCTTTTTCATAAGGCCGGACCGCAAAATCCTCTCTGTTCTCCTTTCAAATGGGAAATCCAAAAAAGGGCTTTCCATTTGATGGAAAAAGTAAAATAATGTCTATCTCACTTCCAACCGATTATTGGCTGGGCCCTCTGTCTCTTTCCTGATCTTCGCCCAAAGCTCCTGCAAGCCTTCTTTGGATTTGGCCGAACAGAGCGTGGATTCGATAGCGAAGATTTTCTTAATTTGAACGTCAAGAGCCTTACGCCGCAGCAGCGCCTGCTGATGCGAAAGTTTGTCGGCCTTGGTCAGGGCCGTAATCACGGGGATACGGTATTGATTGAACCAATGAATCAGATCCCAATCTTCTTCGCCCGGGTCCCGGCGGATATCGAAAATCAACACCACCGCCTTTAAATTGGAGCGTACTTTCAGATAATGCCCCACCATCTTGCCCCAGGATTTTTTAACTTCCATCGGAACTTTGGCATAGCCGTAACCGGGCAAATCGACCAGATACAGATTTTGATTCAAGCAAAAGAAATTCAAAGCCTGGGTCCGGCCCGGCTTGGCGCTGGTGCGGGCCAGGCTGCGGCGGTTGACCAGGGCGTTGAGCAACGACGACTTGCCCACATTGGACCGGCCGGCAAAAGCGATTTCGGGTTTGTCGCCGGGCGGGTATTGCTGGGCTTGATAAGCACTTACGAGAAATTCGATGTCCATAAGATCCCTTTATTTGTAATCTTGGCGCCTTAGCGGCTCTGGAGTAATTTTAAGTCTTTTAAAATTACGTCCTTGGCGCGAGTATTCTTCATGCGCGCTCAAAATTCAGAGCTATTTATTTCTCGCGCCAAGACGCAAAGCCGCCAAGAACGTACCGATGCGTTCCAGCCCTTCCCGGATATTCTCCAACGAATTGGCATAGGAAAAGCGTAAATAACCCTCGGCGTTTTTTCCGAAATCAATGCCCGGGGTGACGCCGACATGCGCTTGGTTTAAAATGTCAAAAGCCAACTCATAAGAGTTTTGGGAAATATGGCGCGCATTGGCCAGCACATAAAAAGCGCCGGACGGCTCCACCGTGATGCCGAAACCCAATTTCCGCAGCCCCTGAATCATGAACTTGCGGCGCTCGTCGTAAATCGCACGCATGCGCTCCACATCGGCTTGAGCCGATTTCAGGGCGGCCAAACCGGCCATTTGGCTGATACTGTTGGCCGAGATGAAAAAGTTCTGCTGGATCTTTTGCAAAGGGCGGATGTAAGCTCGGGGAGCGATAATATAGCCCAAACGCCAACCCGTCATGGCATAAGCTTTGGAAAACCCGTTTAAAACAAACGCGCGGTCCGTGAATTCCAAAATGGAATATTCCTGAACGCCGTAAACCAGGCTGTGATAAATCTCATCCGAAATCACCGGCACGCCTAAGGCCGCAATTTCCCGCATACGCTCCGGAGCAAGCAGATTACCCGTCGGGTTGGCCGGCGAATTAATCAGGATCGCCTTGGTTCGCGCGTTGATCCTTGCTTTGATGTCCGCCGGTTTGAATTGAAACCCATCCGCTTCGCTCACCGGCACCAGCGCGGGCTCGGCGCCTATAAATCGGGCAAAATTAGGGTAACAGGCATAATGGGGATCGGAGATAATAATTTCATCACCCGCATTCAGCAGCACCGAAAAAAGCATAAAGAGCGCCGGGGACGTGCCCGAAGTAATCACCACCTGATCCGGGCTTACTTGAACCCGGTACTTCTCTAAATAACGGTCGCAAATCGCCTGGCGCAGTTCCAGAATGCCTAAAGAGTGGGTGTAATGCGTATGCCCTTGTTGGATCGCGGCCATGGCGGCCCGGCAGATACAATCCGGCGTATTGAAATCCGGCTCGCCGACCTCCAGATGAATGACCCGATGCCCCTGCAACTCCAGATCATGGGCCTTTTCCAGAACATCCATGACGATAAAAGGCGGAATGTTTTGGGCGCGTTCGCTGATATTATCCATTTTGAATTCTCTCATAATAATTTTGATAAAAATTAAAAATTTTCTTTTTTTTCAAGGTGTTATATCCTAAAAATTAGCACAATCCAAAGAGACTGCAAATGAAATAATGCCTAGATGTAATCTTTCATGCTTGACCATTGACTTATTTTCAATTAATTTATGTTAATAAGATTCAATTTACAAAATTATATCATAAGTCTATATCAAAATATATATTTTAAGTCTAAGAGATATGACTTGAAATGGAGAAAGATATGCTGATCCGCTTACAGATCGACGGCTTTAAAAATTTAGTCGGGATGGATGTCCGATTCGGGCCTTTTACATGCATCGCGGGCGTTAATGGGGTGGGGAAATCCAATCTCTTTGATGCGATATGTTTTTTAAGCGCGCTTGCCAACCAACCCTTATTGGAAGCAGCCCTTTCAATAAGAAATGAAAAAGGAAGGGGCTCGGATGTTAGAAACATTTTTCATCACTATGGCAACACTTATGAAAAAGAGATGAGCTTTATTGCAGATATGATTATCCCTATTGAAGCTATTGATGACCTCGGGCAAAAAGCTACGGCAACTTATACCTTTATCCGCTACTCTCTTAACCTAGGTCTTAGAGAAAATACTAAAAGCATTAATCCTCTTGAGATCATAAAAGAGGAGATGACATACCTTCCCAAACAAGATTTTAAAAAAAATGTCCTCTTTAATCATTCAGCTGAGTGGCGAAAAAGCATTTTAATCGGCCAAAAACGTTATCCGTTCATTTCGACCGAGACCAGCGACTCAGGACAACGCTTTATTAAACTGCACCAGGATGGCAAGCAAGGCGGAAAACCACAAGCATTACCGGCCTCGACCCTCCCACGTACTGTTCTTTCAAACGCCAATGCCGCGGAAAGCCCGACGGTACTTTGCACGCGACGGGAAATCGAATCGTGGAAACTCCTGCAGCTTGAACCCAGCGCCTTAAGAAAGCCCGATGATTTTACCGCCACCCCCTTCCTATCATTTAATGGGGAGCACCTTGCGGCAACGGTCAATAGACTTGGCGAGCAACAATATCAAAGAATCGCAAATTCCCTTTCCACTTTAATTGACGACATTAAGGAAGTTCGCGTTGAAAAAAATGAAAAGCGCGAAACCTATACTGTTTTTGTAGCGACCAAAGACGGCACAGAACATCCTGCGCAGTCTTTATCTGACGGGACATTGCGTTTTTTAGCACTTAGCGTACTTAGAATGGATCCCGAAACAAAGGGAGTCCTATGCTTGGAAGAGCCGGAAAACGGAATTCATCCCGAAAGAATTCCCGCGATGTTGAAACTATTGACGGATATAGCAGTAGATTGCGATGAGCCTGTCGATGAAAGCAATCCTCTCCGTCAAGTTATCGTTAACACTCATTCGCCGGCTGTCATTGCCCAAATTCCGGATGACTCCCTTCTTATGGCAGAAAATGAAATGCAATTAAAACAAAAATTCGCAACATCTATAATGACATTCTCGGGGATGTCGGATACTTGGCGCGCGAAACAACCCGGCTTTAAGATCACGACAAAAGGTCATCTCATATCATATCTTAATCCTTTTAAACCGGAAAATGACGATAATACTTATTCAGAATCTTATACCGATAAAATAAAAAATCGCGTCTTAAAACGAGTCATTGACAGGCCGGATTATTATCAGCTTTCCATCTTTCCATTATTATCTGAAAAGAAACCTCGCTATGAATAATATTACTTTCACTTTGCTATCTGATGGCTCATCGGATCGAGCATTATTGCCGATTATCGAATGGGCTCTTAAAAAAGAATGCCCTAATTTATCCGTTAGAAAAGAATGGGCCGATTTGCGAAGACTTCCGTACCCACCTCAAAAGCTATGGGACCGAATAATCAAGACTATAGAATATTATCCATGCGATATATTATTTATTCATAGAGATGCGGAAAAAGAGTCTTTAGGAACACGGCTTGAGGAAATAAAAAATGCTCTCCAGGAGGCTGAGAAAATAGGTTTTAAGAAAATTGCAATACCTATTATCCCTGTTCGAATGACGGAAGCATGGTTGCTTATAGACGAAAAGGCAATCAGAAAAGCATCAGGCAATCCCAACGGAAGGAATCGGATTGATATTCCACCGATTAGAGAACTGGAACAGCTGCCAAATCCAAAGAAAATTTTACATAAACTTTTAAGAACCGCCAGTGGACTCCAAAAAAGACAATTAAAAACATTCGATACAGAGCATGCTTGCAATCGAATTTCCTTTTTTTGTGCGGATTTTTCTCATTTATTAAAACTACCCGCGTTTCAACATTTTATTAATGATGTAGAAAAGGTCTGTCAATCAATTGTTGATTGATAAAATCCGGAAAGCTTGCCATTTTTCAAATACTATTTTTTTGGATTGTATTTCCCGCTCAACTGCCCGCAGGCCGCCGAGATATCCCGGCCTTTGCTCTTGCGGATCATGGCCGTGTAATGTTTATGGATCAGAATCTCTTGAAAGGCCAGCACACGTTCCGGGTCCGGCGCTTTCATCTTCGAACCTTCATGAGCATTGAGCGGGATGAGATTGATTTTGGCCCGCAGCCCGGTCAATAATTTGCAAAGATTTTGAGCGTCTTGATCCGCATCGTTTTCCCCGGCAATCAAAATATATTCAAACGTGATCTTGCGGCGGTTCGGCAAGGGAAAAGCCTTGCAGGCCGCCAGCAACTGCTCCAGGGGATATTTGCGATTGACCGGCATCAGGCGGCTGCGGGTTTCATTATCGGCTGCGTTCAGCGAGACCGCCAGATTGATGGTCAACTCCTTACCCAATCTTTCCATCTCCGGCACCAAGCCGGAAGTTGAAAGGGTGATTTTGCGGTGCGAAAAATTCATACCGTCCGCGGCTACCAGGTTTTGCACCGCTTTCTTCACTGCTTCAAAGTTGGCCAACGGCTCGCCCATGCCCATCAATACGATATTGGTCAACCGCTCCGGATCGGACAGTGCCCCCTTGATGTGAATGACCTGTTCCACAATCTCGGCCGGGGTCAAATCACGCTTCAACCCCTGTTTGGCGGTCAAGCAGAAACGGCACCCCTGCCTGCAGCCGACCTGGGAGGAAATACATAAAGTAAAGTAGCCTTTTTCCGGAATCAGCACCGATTCAATGGTCAAACCGTCCTCAAGGCTGAAAAGATATTTCTCGGTCCCATCCCGGGATTTTTGGACCGTCACTTTTTCAAGAGAACGGATCCGGACTTGGTCCTGGAGTTGAACCCGCACTGCTTTGGGCAAATTAGCCATTTTCTCAAAAGAAAGGGCCAAGCGCTGAAAAACCCAATTCCGGATCTGCTGGGCCCGGTATGGTTCCAAGCCCAATTCCCGCATTAGTGCCTGACTTTCAGCGAGGTCCAGGTTTTTAAAATCAATTTGTTTCATGTAAATAATTTACAAACGGTTCTAAAACCTTGAACCGTGAACCGTGAACTGTGAACTTAGAACTTCAGGAACTTCAGTGATTTCATTTTCTCTGCCCGCCATCCGCCTGCGCCGTCATGGTTCGTAATCGCGCCAATTCCCAGACATAATCGTAAAGATGCAACCCTTTGCTGGCCGCGATGATCTCCCCGTCTTCCACCCCGATGGTCGCAGCCATGTATTCTTTAAGCAATTGGATCGCGCCCAAATTGGCAGGAAAACCGTTCCATAGGTCCCAGGACCGAAAATAAATAATGAAATGCAATTTATTCTCCCGGATGCGGGTGTCGATACCCCGCAAGCAAGGCGGATCGTTCAGTTTAATGCTCTGGGGTTCGCCCACGGTCATATAGGCTTGATTGGTGCCGAAACCGTGCTCCCGGTACATACGGATCACTTCATCGATCTGCGGCTCTAAATACTGTCCATAGGTGTAATCCTCACCCGGTTGTTTGGCGGAAGTCATGAGATAAGGAAGATATTGCTCGAGATAACCCTCGGCAACGGGGTTGGGAATGCCTAGAGCCGGCGGTATATCCGGAATCAAAGGCCGCACACCGGGGTATTTGATATGGACCGTGACATAATCGAATTCCATGCGCTTTTGACCGGCATAACTGCCGCGGTCAATGGTATATTCCCGGCCCGTCTCCAATAAACGGTAAATGCATTGGAACCAGGCATCGGCCAGATCACGGGCTTCGATAAATTCAGGTTTCAACATACTTGATTTTCCCCTTGAATCTTAAATAGTTATTTCCGAACCTTGCCGGGTTCAGGCCGCCATTTTGGCAATAATAACCCAATATTGTCAATTTAAAAGAAGATGTAACCCGGATTATGTATCAGACCTCTGAATACCATTCAGGCTGAAAATTTTTATTCTCCGGCTCAATGTATGGGTCGATCGCGATTTTTCCATTGAATACGGGCAGCGAATACAAAGGTCAAAAAACCGGCGGAAAATCCGAAATATTTATTCAGCCTCATTCTGAATCGGTTTTAATTATATGCTAACTAACCGGGATAAGGGATAAAAATACATATCCTTGTTTATGGCATGCTCTCTGCATGAAATAAAAGAAAATATTTTCCGAGAAAATGACGATAGGTAAATACAGATGGCTATCAAAATGAAAAACAAAAACCGCCCCCCTCTGACCCTGGTTGAAAAAAAACCCGCCTTGGGTCAAGCGAATCTGATCGCTCTGAACGCCATGTTTGAAGCAGCCCGGAACGGTCAAGCAGGTCAGAATCTCGCTATGGCTTCGGGAAAAATGAAGGATTTTTTATCTGATTCAAAATTAAAATGATTGAATGGGTTGATGGACTGGTTTTTGGCCCTCTATCAAGCTCCTAATTTTTTACCCTCTGTTATCTCTTCACTAAAAATCGCGGACTCCCGGCTTACGGAGGCCGGGTTACTTTATTGCTCTTGGTCTTTAATCCCGTTTAAAACAGTATTGAGCTCCTGAATGGCCGGGGTCCAGACATTGTTGAAATGGTCCCAGAACATGGTTTGGGCCATGATAAAACGATTGTGTTTTGTTCCGGCATTTTTAAGTCGATTATCCCAGCCTGACTGCAATGCCCGGAGCTTCTCTTTTTCTTGTTCCGTTCGTGCGCTATTGATGATTTTTTCTATTGCCCGTTTGCGCTCCAATTCAAACGCAAATCGATTTTCCTTGAAGAGCTTATGCAGACGTTCATGCTCTTCCATGGCCTCTTTTTCTCTTTGTTCCTTGTTTTCCGCCCAATTCGTTTTTTCCATGATTTTAGCCCCTATCAGGCAAAGAATTCCGCTATGATTCATCGGCATCTTTTACTTAAGGAATAAATCAACCTTTGCCTTATTTATGCAATAGGTTGCGATGCGTGTCAAGCACAAATGCAAGATATTGTGGAAAGTCCGTTTAAAACCTTGCATATTGTGCCCTTTCTTTTGTATTCTGTCCGTAAATTCAGCTTCTTTTAAAGCGCTTATGGTCCCTATATCGACAAAAGACGGTCGGTTTTTTTTAATCGTTGTCGTTATTGTTGCAGGATATTTCAAAAATAAAAAAAAGATTCATGAGCTTTCGAGATATCCTCATCCGTAATGGTTAATCGAATTCTTCCGCAATTTATAAAAATCCTTTACGTTTACTTCATGGGCGGAAAGTGTTCAAACAGCTTACGGATCGTCTCGTCCACATATTTTTGGATGGTCGTCGGGTTTTCATTATCCGGTAGAGCCCTGGCGCCAACACCTCTCCAAACCAACTTCATATCGTTCGTCTCCACGAACTCAAGGGTAATCTCGCCGACATCATATTGATAAAGACGGCCGCCAACCCCCAAACCGAAAAAGGCGTCATCACCGAAGATCAGGGAATATCCATAGGGCCGAAGATCTGTTTTTGCTTTTCGGCTTGAGAGAACGGTTATCAGAAGGTCAGGGCCCTCAGCAGCCGCGACAAATCCTTTTGCCTGCAGACTTTCCGTCACGGCTCTC
>RPPU01000103.1 GCA_003819975.1 Desulfobacteraceae bacterium | reverse complement strand
CTGATCGGGAAAACCCGTTCAACGGAAAAATAGAGGCGCATCCCTATCATTTTGACGATCCGAAAGCGCTGATGGAATCGTTAAAAGGCGCTCGGGTTCTTTATAATACTTATTGGGTCCGTTTTAATCATAAGGATTTCAAGCACTCCATCGCGGTCGAGAATACTTTGAAACTGTTCAGCGCCGCCCAAAGGGCGGGCGTCGAACGAATCGTGCATGTCAGCATCACCAATCCTTCTGTTGATTCTGCTTTGGAATATTTCCGGGGCAAGGCTCAACTGGAACAAGCCCTGGTCGATTCCGGGATCTCTTACGCGATATTAAGACCGGCGGTTCTTTTCGGCGCGGAAGATATTTTGATCAATAACATTGCCTGGATGCTGCGCCATCTGCCCCTGTTCGGAATGTTCGGGGACGGCCAATACCGGCTGCAGCCCATCTATGTCGATGATCTGGCTCAGCTGGCCGTTGAACAGGGCCAATCTAATATCGATAATACCATCGATGCCATTGGCCCGGAGACCTTCACCTATCGGGAGCTGGTTCAAACCATCGGCCGGATCATTGGGAAGAAAAGGCCGATTCTCTCCGTAACACCGGCCATGGGTTATTGGGCCGGCCTGGTTTTGGGAATCATCGTCAGAGACGTCATCATCACTCGCGAGGAGATCCGGGGGTTGATGCAGGATTTGCTCTATACGCCATCTGCTCCGGCCGGTAAAACCCGGCTTACGGATTGGGCCCGGGCCCATGCCGATTCTCTGGGTAAACATTACGCCGGCGAACTGGCCCGGCGTCGGGATCGATCCACCGCTTATGGAAATTTATAAAAAGAGGAAAAACATCAGGGGGGCAGGATGAAAAAGCATACGCAGATATTTGTTTCCGAAGGTCATTTGATCGATTCCGGGATCATGACCAAAATATTGAACTTGATTGTGGCGGAACAAGCCGAATACCAGGTCTTGAAATTCGAGATGGGCCGGAATAATCTGGCGCCTTCCCACCTGGAAATCGAAGTGCGCTGTGACCAAGCGGAAAAATTCGAAACGCTCACGGCCAAGCTGGTCAACCTGGGTTGTTATGAAAAGATCACCAAAGAGGCGGTGTTGAAACCGGCGGGCAAGGACGCAACCGTGCCGGATGATTTTTATTCTTCGACGAATCTGAAAACCTTGGTTTATCATGAAAACAAGTGGCACGAAGTTGAAGGGCAGCGCATGGACGGAGTGCTGGTGTTTGAACAGGGCCGGTTCAAATGCCGGAAACTGCGCAATGTCAAAAAGGGCGACGCGGTTGTATGCGGTTCCGACTCCATCCGCCTGATCCCGGAATTCCGCGAAAGATCGAGCGAAGAATTCGGATTTATGCTCAATGATGTCTCGTCGGAGCGCAGCGTGCGGGTTACCATTGAAAAAATCGCTCAAGAGATCAAGCGCATTCGTGCTCAAGGCGGCAAAATTATCGTGGTGTCGGGCCCGGTCGTGATTCATACCGGCGGAGCCGGGGCTTTGGCCGCTTTGATCCGGAACGATTATGTGCAAGGACTGCTGACCGGCAACGCCCTGGCCGTGCATGACATTGAAGCGGTTTTGTACGGCACTTCCTTGGGTATCGACCTCCAGACCGGCAAACCCGTGGATGAAGGCCACCGCAATCATATGCGCGCCATCAATCAAATCAACCATTACGGTTCCATTGCCGCGGCGGTCGCAGCCGGCCTATTGACCGACGGAGTCATGCAGGCCGTGATACAAAAGAAAATCCCTTATGTTCTGGCCGGGTCTTTGCGCGACGACGGGCCGCTTCCGGAAACCGTGACCGACATGATCGAAGCCCAGGAGCAGTATCAGGCGATCGTCAAAGAAGCCGCCATGATCATTATGCTTTCGAGCATGCTCCATTCCATTGCCACCGGCAACATGATACCGGCGCGGATCAAAACCATTTGCGTGGATATCAACCCGGCGGTCGTCACCAAGCTGATCGACCGCGGTTCGGCCCAGGCCATCGGCGTGGTCACGGATGTCGGGTTGTTTGTGCGGTCGCTGGCGGAGAAATTGGGAGTTTTATGAGGCTTGCATTTTAAAAAAGGGAATTGATGGGATTAACAGGATTAACCGGATAATAAAATAAAAATCAATTCGGAATGATTTGCGATAAAAACGAATTTTTCGGAGGTTCTGGTATGTCGGAATTGTTTTTGGAGATTTTTCTGATTGCGCTTTTGATTCTATTAAACGGCTTTTTGGCCGGAACGGAAATCGCCGTCATATCGGCCCGCAAGACTCGGGTCAAGCAATTGACCGAAGGCGGCAGAAGAAATGCGGATATTCTCCTGAAGTTAAAAGACGACCCGGAGCGGTTTTTGGCCACGATCCAGGTCGGGATTACTTTGGTCGGCGCTTTGGCTTCGGCCATCGGCGGTGCGGCTTCGGTGGAAGTATTGGGACCCATTTTAAAGCAAGTGCCGATCAAGTGGGTGGCGCTCTCGGCTGAGCCGATCGCGATTGGGCTTGTGGTGGTTCTCATCACCTATTTTACCCTGATCTTCGGCGAATTGGTGCCCAAGTCCATTGCCTTACGCTATCCGGAAAGCATTGCTTTGGGAACCGCCCGCGCCGTTGATTTTTTTTCCCGAATCGGCCATGTTTTTATTCAAATCCTGACCTGGAGCAGCACCATCGTACTGAAACCGTTCGGGATCCGGGCTGCCGCTGAAAAGGCGCATATTACCGAAGAAGAAGTCAAGATGTTGATTCGCGAGGGCGGCAAGCACGGTGTGTTCGAACCGACCGAGGAGAGAATTCTGCAAAGCGTTTTCGCGTTCACGGATATGTCGGTCAAGGAAGTCATGATCCCGACCACTCAGATGGTGACGATCCAAATCGATCAGACCACCCAGGAAATCATGACCATCATGGAAAAAGAACAGTTTTCGCGTTACCCGGTTTACGGCGACGAACCCAACGACATCATGGGTGTTCTCTATGCCAAGGATTTCTTAACGATCATGGCCAAAACCGGGAAAATCGATATCCGTAAGATCATCAAGCCTTCTTTCTATATCCCGGCAACCATGAAGATCAGTCTATTATTACGGGAAATGCAGAAAAAGAGGGTTCACATGGCCCTGGTGGTGGATGAATACGGCGGCATTTCCGGACTGGTGTCCATTGAAGATTTGATCGAGGAAATCGTGGGCGAAATCCGCGACGAATACGACACGGAAAGCCCGGTTTGCAAACTTTCGGACGGCAGTTGGTTGATCGACGCGGCGATCAGTTTGCGGATCTAAAAGAAGATCATCAGATCACCATTCCGGAATCGCCGGAGTACGAGACCCTGGCCGGGTTTTTGATCACCCGGTTGCAGAAGATCCCCCGCATCGGCGATGTGGTGGAGGTGGACGGCAAACGGATTTTCGTCAAGGAGATGGTGGGGCAACGAATTTCAAAAGTTCGAATGGAAAATCTCGTCAAGCCGGACGGCGATGGTCATCAGGAAGGGAAGAAGTAAACACTTAAGTTCAAGGTTCACGGTTCACCGTTCAAAGTTGGAAGAAAGAATCCAGAAGAAAAGGTTGAAGGCGTAAGGATAAAGGATGAATAATAGGAAACACAAAAAGAGATAATCAAAAAAGACGGTGCCTTTTCATCCTTCCGCCTTCATGCTTCATCCTTTTTTTCACTCCACCTTTCTCTTCTCCCGGTCATCATTCGATATTCGGTGTTCGATATTCGACGTTTGATTTTTTCTTCTTTTACCTTTGATCCTTCGATCCCTATCTTATCATGCTTTCCTGATCAACTTCGGCCGCGCCAAAAACGTCGCCAAAACGGTTAATCCGGCCAAAAAAGCGGCCGGTACGCTGATATAGCGCAACCCCATGGCGACCGTTGACTGATCGCCCAAGCGACCGATGAGGACTACGGAAAAAGCACCCATCACATACCCGATCGTGATAATGACTCCCAAAGCCAGGCCTTTGAAAGGCGCGAAAACCAGACCGGTAAAGGTCCATAGCGCACCCATGGCCGCGGCGCCGATAAAGCCGGCCAGGAAGGTGAAAATATGCAGCCAAACCGGATCGCGCGTGCCCAGAATAAAAAGAATGCAAAACCCGATTGCAAAACTGCCCAGGATCCCGATGGGCCGGTAGGCTAAGCGATCCAGAACCCAGCCCATGCTGGGCCGGCCGAGGAATTGTCCGATGCCGAAAAAACCGGCCAAGTAACCGGCAGCCGCAACGGTCATACCGGACTCTAAATTTAGATAGGCCGGGTACCACATGGTAAAACCGAATTCAGCCGCGATTTGGAAAGCGGTCGCCAAACCGAGAATAGCGAGCAGAATATAATTGGCGGGCAGCAGAATGGCCCGATTAAAGAAAGGTTTGGCCTCGGCTTGTTTGATTTGTTTGGGCCAAAATAGGAAAAGCAGAACAGTCGCCACTAGGCTTAGGCAACCGGTGACCCAAAAGGGGGATTGCCATTTATTCGTCAAATCCAACAACCATCCGGCCAAAGCCGGGCCGGTAAACCAGCCGAGTGAAGACCCGGAGGACATGAGGGTGACATAAAAACCGGGCCGCTCCGGAAACAGATCGAGGGTAAACGCGATCATGGGAATGAAGAAAAAGGCCTCGGCGATTCCGGTCAGGAAGCGGATGCCGAAAAGCACGGACGGGTTGGGCGCGAAACCGGCCAGCAGAGTCAAGGCGGAGAAGCCGAGAATTCCGGAAAGGGCCGTATATTTTCTTCCATATTTATCGGAAAGCACACCGGCGATAACCGGCGTGAGCATATAACCGAAAAGCGAAGCGGAGCCGATCCATCCGGCCGTCTCTTTATTCATGTGAAAATCGGTCATCAAAGCCGGAATGACCGGGCCGTAGATCCAGCGTTGGGTAAAATAAAAAACCATTCCGATCCAGCCCATGAAAAAGAAAAGAGCCTTTTGAAGATTAATTTTTGTATGCATGACGATGATTGGATTATCTCCCGTTTTATTCTATCGCAAATAATATTTTTAAGTGTTTTTTTGCGGTAACCAGTTGAAATGTTTTTGTTTTTTATCTTTATTTTGTTTACCTATTAAAGATTAAAGATATCATAGCTTATTAGACGAAAGGAACTTAAAATCAAAATTTTTTTGTGGATTATAGACCTGTTTTTTGAAATTTATTTTTTTGCAATGCATGCAACTAGTTGATATGCAAGGGAAAATTTATTTGAATTTTCTTTTTAGCATTGTTTTGATAAAATGCACAGTGACTTTTATTAAAGAATAAATTTCCTTGATCATAAAATCCATCAGGCTTTACAAATTTGCCAATTACAAGTAACAAAATTGGGAGCAAATCGATAATGGTAAATATTAATCCCATAAAATTAACAGGTAATTGGGTTGAAGGATATGCTTTGGATATACATACCATTAGCAGTGAATTCTTGGGGCATGATGAATTTGGTCATGAAGTTTTCGATACGAAAAGAAGCGAGATGGGGGAGCTGTTGTATAGGCTTAAATATCAATCGGATAAATCCCCCTTGAAAGAGATATTAAGTGTTATAGAAAAATTTGTAAATACTGAATGGAAAATTGCCAAAATATTAGACGGGATAGTGCCGGTTCCTCCCTCCAGGGGAAGAGTTTTTCAGCCCGTACTGGAAGTTGCTAAAGGTATAAGCGTTTTGTTACATATACCTTTGTATGAGGGTTATTTGGTCAAAGTAAAAGAAACTCCGGAACTGAAAAATGTCTTTGACTATCAGAAAAGAATGGAATCATTAAACAATGCTTTTATTGCCGAAAATCCGTCACTCAAGGGAAAGAATGTTTTGGTTTTTGACGACTTATACAGATCCGGAGCGACATGTAATGCCATAACTCGCGTTTTATATCAAAGCGGAAATGTCAGTAAAGTTTATGTGTTGGCACTGACCAAAACAAGGAGCATGTCATGATAAAGATTTTTATAGGTGGATCGAGAAATATATCAAAGTTAAATACGGATATAAAAGACAGAATAGATAATATTATGCAAAAAGAATACACGATTTTTGTTGGAGATGCCGATGGCGTAGACAAATGCGTGCAAGAATATTTATTTGAAAATAATTATGGAAATGTCCGTATATTTTGCATGAGCAATGGGTGCAGAAATAACATTGGTCATTGGGAGATAAATCAAATACATTCGAATGGGGCCGGAAAGAAAAAAGATTTCCATTATTTTGCAATTAAAGATTTGGAAATGGCTAGGGAAGCTGATTATGGGTTCATGATTTGGGATGGTAAAAGTAAAGGAACTTTAAATAATGTTTTAAACCTATTGAATGACAATAAAAAAGCTTTGGTTTATTTTTCTTCAAGTAAGGAGTTTTTTAATCTGGCTTCCTTTGGCGACTGTGAAAAGCTTCTAAGTAAATGCGAAAAGAAATTCATGGATATTTTTGAAAAAAAACTTAACCTTTCTCAAATGCTCAAAAAAGAACGGCCATTTCAAAATGAGTTCAATTTTTTACGAGAATGATAGCCGAACTTCAGAGATCTAAAAAAATAATTGTGTAATATCATTCAGGTATGCTCAGGACCCTATCGACTTGGGCACTACGGATTTGAACAATCACAAGATTGTTTTTACTGTTTTTCCAGGTTGGTAAGATAAACTCAGATTGAAAAGCTTGAACACCATAGAGGTCATTTATGCAAATCATGAGCTGCAGAACGTATCATGCTCGAACGGTTAAACAAACTCTGCTGCGGATGCCTGACGGAAAATCGGTTTTTAAAGTTTATTATATCTCGGTCATAGGCCGAGACAAGCCCGAACAATACGAATGGGCGCACTGTCCGCATACACAGGATGATTTTGAAAAAATGTTTCTCGCGGGCAAACAGGAAGGCATCGGCTTTGTTCTCGCTTTCCCGCATGTCACCAAGGTTTTTCGCTTTTCGCCCTATATGGAAACCATTCTTGATGTCAGCGAGTTCAATACCGTCGATATGCAACCGAAAGATTGCTCGCGCGAAGACGGTTCGCATGAATTCGCCTGCTATGCCGAATCGGCGATTTCCGCGGACGAGTATGCAGCCTGGTCAAAGGCTGCGACCGTTGCAGAGTATATTGAATTCAGGAGCGAAAAGACGGACTTTCCGATTGCGAATAATGCCAAATTGGCGGCCTATTGGAGTTGAGATTGAGTGGAGCACTGACCGGAACCCTTGAAAAGGATGGGTTTAGGGAAAACTAAAAAATTGCCGGAATGACGGTCCCTTATTGGTAACAATTAAATTAACAATGCACTTGGTTAAAGCCCCCTGCAGCCCTCTGCAGGGGGCTTTTTCGTTAGCGGATTAAAATATAACCGAAAAAGACCGGTTGCAGCGTTTTGTTGTCATAGACGATCTGTTCGGCGCCGTTCAGATCTTGCCAGATTTTTATATGGAACGTGGGTGGATGATGACGGCGCGACTCCATAACTTCCAGGTTGAAGAAACAGGTGCCTTGGCCGTTGATCGTCCCGGCTCCTTTGACGCGGGCGCGACTCCAGTCGGCAACCAGCCAGGTAAAGTCGGTTGCTTGAAAATGCAGGTTGCCGGATTTTAAACGGAACTCAACGCGGCCCTCGGTATTTCCGGAGTGTTTTTTATTCTTCACCGTAAAATGAAACCCGGCATAGCCGGTCGCCGCGGGATCGGCCGGAAAGGCGCCCAGCGGCGATTGAATCCAGCCGCTGCCGCTCGTGAAGCTGTGCGGGTTGTATACGACTACATATTCGTAAAACGCCCGGGCGGAAGCGCCGTCTTGATCCGTGACGGTCAGCGTTACTTTGTAAAGACCGGGCGATTTATAAATGTGCTTGCCGCTCACCGTACCGGCGCCGTTCAATTCTACAATCACTCCCGGGCTGGTGCGGCCGTCACCCCAATTCCACTCGGCTTTGTGCGTATCGCGGATTCCGGGATCCTCGAAAGAGGCCGAGACTTTTACAGGTTGATGGATCGACACGGGCGCAGCCGGCGCTTGGATCGGGCCGATTGCGGGCGCGCTATTTTGGATGGTTATTAAAACAGAAGCCAAAGTCGAAAGACCGCCGTCATCGGTTACTTGCACCCGGAGGGTTAGGGAACTCGGACCGTCCAGAGCCGTATAAGCGACGGTTTGTCCGGACGTTTCAAAAACATTGTCCTGATCGAGATCCCAAGCATAGGAGAGCAAACCGCCCTCGGGATCGACGGCCGCGGCCGAAAGCATAACTATATTGCCTTCGCTTACAGTATAGGGGCCGCCGGGTATTACGACGGGAGGATCGTTAAAAGTGACGTACACAGCTTGAGGATCGTGGTCGCTGACTTGAGCGGCAAATTCGGAATTGACATGCACCACGCCGTAAGCCAGGGGCCGATTGGCAAGACCCTCGCTGAAAAGAATATGATCCAGGGCTTGGGCATTGCCTTCGTAAACATAGGAATATCGTTCGGCTTCGGGCAACGTTTCAATCAGATTGTACAGAGGAGCGCTCTTGAGTGTCTGCAGCGGTTTGGAAAATTGAAAATCGTTCAGATCGCCCAGCACAATCACATTCGCGTTCGGATCGATGTTTAAAATGGATTGAACAAACCCCTTGACCACCGCGGCCTGCTGCAGCCGTTGGACTTCAGAGTTCAAAATAGGCGGCTGAAAACGGCCGGCCAAGGGAGTGTCGCCGCCTTTGGAGTTGAAATGGTTGAGAATGACAAAGAGTTTACTGCCGCGGCAGAGAAATTCTCCGGCCAAAGGTTTGCGACTGTTGAGGAACGCCGGGTTGGCCGGGTCGAGCCGGCCGGGGCTGTATTGCAGTTCCGGACCGGTCGCGCCGGTGCCGACCGCGTTCGGCGTAAGGGCGTTTGCGCCGGGCCGATCGATAAAGCTCAGGCCGCGGTCCATGCGGAAGAGAAAACCGACGCGGATGTTGCCGCCTTCTGCGCCGCCGTCTTCATCGTTGACCGGATCGATCTGGCGATAAGCATAGTTGGGTCCACCGGCAGCCTGAACAGCGGCGATGAGTTTATTCCAGGTCAAAGTCGCATCAACCGTGCCGTCGTCTTTGGCTCCGGAATTGTCCTGGATCTCTTCGATTCCCAGAAGATCGGGCGATTTAAGATGGTTCACAATCAAGTCGGCCAAGGCGGCGAACTTAGCGGGTGGGTTGTTCGGCGCCAGGTTTTCGACATTAAAAGTCGCAACAGACAAATCGTATTTACCGGGATCGTTCAGCATCTCCTGGGCCAGACCGCCGGGAACAAGAGCAGGCAGGGCAATGAGTTCCAGTTTGTAATTGCCGTAACTATAATCGAGAACGCCCAGCAGAGAACCGGGAAATTTATCGCCTTGGTCGGCAGACGGTAAAGTCGGACCGCCCAGGATCAGATCGTTCAGGATCAGGCGCTCCGGGTTGAAGTCGTCGGGCCGGACAACCAGTGCGCCGCGGGAGCTGAAGAGCCCGGCATGAATGCCGTTGTCGCCGACAACCGGCAATTCGCGGTTGGAACCGAAATTTTTGATCGGCCCGACGGCTACGGTATCATTCATCTGCACCAGCATGGCTTCCAGGCTTTCGTAAAAATCAAGGCCGTCCTCGGCCGGATCAAAGAGGCCGGAGGTTTCCACATCTCCGGTTGCGTCGTCTTCGATAACGGTTGCGGGCGGAATACGACCACCGCTCCCGAGTACGACCGGCGAGGGCAGAGGATGATTGCGGGAGAGCAGGGTCAGGGTAAACCCCGGATTTTCCAGCTCGGTATTGGTCAGGTAAACACTGGTTACGCCGCTGGCCCGGTATTCTTTGACTGTTCCGGTCACCAGGAGCAGATCGCCGACGGCCACGTTGGGGACCGCGCCGGTGAAAATAAAAATGCCTTCGGATGTCGCTGCATTATCATCCGGATTCGGATCCTGGAGATAGAAGCCGTTGGCGCGCTTGGCAGTCGTCACGCCCTGAACGCTGACCAGAGTATTTGCCAGGGGCGACAAGTGACCGGCGCCCTGGACATCGTGGATCCCGGACAATTCCGGAGCAACCACAAAGGGCATCGAAGCACTGCCCGTGCGATTTTGTTCGTCGCGAACCAGAATCGCGATTGCTTTTATTCCGGGAAGAGCGGCACCGTCGATAACGGCGTTAAAAGAAAAAATCAGATCTCCGGCCGTGAGATCGCCGTGGGTGCCGTCATCGTAAAAAAATTGAGAACTAGATCCGCCCATGGGACTCAGGTCGGCTAAGATCGTTAAACCGGTGCTGACCGGATAGTTGCCGGGGGTTACGGCCGCAGTCAGCAGAATAGGTTGACCGGGGAAAGCGGCAGCCGGATCCACGGAACCGATTCCGGTTGGGTTGGTGGGACTATTGCAGGCGGAGAAGGGGGAAGCAATGTTACGCGGATTAGGCGCGGCAGT
>RPPU01000102.1 GCA_003819975.1 Desulfobacteraceae bacterium | reverse complement strand
GGACCCCTTGGCCCCTTGAACCCTCTCTCATACCCGGCAACGAGGCGCCAACAAATGCAATACCACAGGACGCTTTGTACGATAAATCATAGTGAATAAGGAGTCTTTAAAATGAAATGCATTGTCCAAAAATATGGCGGCAGCAGTGTCGCCGATGCCGATAAAATAAAAAAAATCGCCCAAAAGGTCGCCGAAGTAAAAAAACAAGGCTATAACGTCGCGGTCGTGGTCTCAGCCATGGGCAAAACCACCAATAACCTGATCGACCTGGCCCGCAGCCTCTCCCCCAAACCCGAACGCCGCGAAATGGATATGTTGCTCAGCACCGGCGAACGCACCACCATGAGTCTTCTGTGCATTGCCCTCCAGGAATTGGGCATTGACGCCATTTCCCTGACCGGATCCCAATCGGGCATCATCACCAATGATCGCCATAACGACGCCCAGGTGATCGAGGTCCGGCCCTTCCGGGTCCAGGACGAGATGGCCAAGGGTAAAGTAGTCGTGATCGGCGGGTTCCAGGGTGTGAGTTACCGCCGCGACATCACCACCCTGGGCCGCGGCGGCTCCGACACCACGGCCGTGGCCCTGGCCGCGGCCCTGGATGCCGAGCGTTGCGAAATTTATTCGGATGTCGACGGCGTTTATACGGCCGATCCGGCCGTGGTCGCCGACGCCAAACACCTCCCCGAACTCTCCTATCCGGTCATGCAGGAAATGGCCGCAGCCGGAGCCAAGGTGCTCAATGCCCAGGCCGTGCAATTCGCCAAGGAAAAAAACATCGCGATCTACGCACGCAGCACTTTTGTAGGCGGCAAGGAAACCATTGTGCGCAAAATTCCGGCCGGCAGTATCAGCGGCGTGCAGGCCGTGGTCAGTGAAAACGACATCACCCGGCTCCGGATCCATTCCGAAAAAGCCTTGCCTCTTTTCCGCGAAACCCTGCGTTATTTGGAAAAAGAACAAGTGCCGATCAAAGAAGTAAACGTCATGGCCGTGGAATCCGACCCCGCCCAATCCAAGGCCTCGCTCGTGATTTCGGCCCAGAGCGTTTACGGCTGGGAAGAAATCCGCAAAACCCTGGAGCAGCGCCTGGGCGCGGCTGTGGCCTTCGACACCCATCTTTCGGCTTTGTCGCTCATCGGCGAAGGCATCAACCGCAACAACCTGACTTTGCTTGAAACCGTGGATCTGCTGCAATTGAACGGCATCGTACCGAACCATATCGTGACCACTTCGTTTCGGATTTCGCTTTTGATGAATCGCGAAGCGATCCAAGAAGGGGTTCGGCTTTGCCACCGCAAGTGGATTACGGGATTGGTTTAGGAAGTTTTTTACAGAATTAACAGGATCAACAGGATTATTATAGTTACTCCGTTCATGGTGAGCTTGTCGAACCATCATGCTTTGACAATCAGATGGCCTCGCCTTTTTTAATGGCAATAAAAACCTCTTCAAGGTCCTCGGCAACTATTTTAATATTCTCGGATATTTCTTCCGGTGCTTTTGCTTGTCCCGCGATATTCCGAATCAATAAAAGAATATTGCGCATACTGCCTAATTGCCTTACATTCTCCCAACTCATGGCCTCATCGATATGAAAAAGCAGCCTTTGAGATTCAGGAAAAGGATGAGCTTCCACAACCGATTCGCGCAGCATTTGCCAAGCGCCCTGCAGATCGGACAAAGCCGTTTTTGTGTATCCCGATTCCTCTCGATAAAATGTCATTGATTCCTCCAAATAACCATTAGGGCCGAAGGATTGAATTTAAAAAAAACTTTTTATTCCTGTTTGGCACGCCGCGTCGCGATCGTTTTTAAACACCGATCTTTTACGTTTTCCATGCTCTATACCCATTCTTTGAAAGGGTGCTGGACCAAATTCACATTGTAATAACGCGGATCCCGGGTCACTTCATTTCCCAGCCAGGGGGGCTTGGGAAAATCCTGGTCTTCCGATTCAAGTTCGATTTCCGCCACGATCAATCCGGCATTGTCACCCAAGAACTCGTCGATCTCGAAAACATGCCCGCCGAAAGACACCCGGTACCGGATTTTCTCGATCAACGGCTTTTCACACAAATGCTCAAGTAATTCTTCCGCATCGATCTTGGGAATCGCATATTCATACTCCAGGCGCGTGATTCCGGTCTGCGCTCCCTTGACGGCTAAAAAAGCCTTGTCATCCGAAATGCGGACCCGCACCGTACTCTGCTTGTTGCGGCTGATATATCCTTGGCAATACCGCTTCCCGCCGGTCGTCTTCCACGAAAAACCCTTAACCAAAAACTTGCGTTCGATTTCGGTTTTCATTGATGGCCGCCTCTTTATTGAATAGACCGTAATGGCGAATTTTCCATTGAACTAAACTTGGAAATATCGGGCTTGGGCAAATCGGGAATCGCAATCAAGTCGCAATAATGTTTGCCATGAGTGTGCTCTTCATATCATTTTGCAAGCGATTGCTCGATCAGGATCGTACCGCCGCCCCAATGCCGGTTGGACCCTCTTTTCTTTACGCCCGAAACCCAATATCTTTCTCCGGTAACGAGATCATAATGATTATCATCACCTCCGGAGCATCTCTTCAGAGCCATATCGTTGAAATAAAGCGTTTTCCCGCTCGCCGACTGCCAAACCCGCGCAATCCAGGCGGTTGCCCGGTCCGTATGCTCGGCCGGTTTATGTTCAATGTATTTTACGATTGGTTTCATAAAATTCTTTAAAAAGAAGGGTATGATCGTAGATGCGTTTCGGGAACATTCACGGTCTTTCAGAGCGTAACCCTTCTTGCACTCCGTGAGGACGAACACGGAAAGTGACGTTAACCTCAATATCTTCGTCGAGTTTGCCAAGTATCGAAATCATCCGATCAATTGTAAAGCGTTCGAGACGAGCATTACGAATACGTGAAAACTCTGAATGTGAAACACCCGTTAATTTCTCTGCTTCCCGGGTCGATAAGTTGTGTTCGTCAAGAATTCGGATAATCTCCGCCGCAAGAATGGCCCGCGCCTGTTCCAGATTGGCGTTGGATCGCCCAAAATCACGGAATACATTACCGCTGCCGCGGATCAATTCAAAATCGTCTTTCATTGCAGAGCCTCCTTTAATCGTTTTAAGCGCTCGCGGATGAGGTCGATCTCCATCTGCGGAGTTTTGATTCCGGACTTGGCTTTTTTCTGAAAAGCATGAATAACCCAAACATCTGTACCTATTTTCACGGCATAGAGCACGCGAAAGGCATCTCCGCGATATTGAAGCGCAATTTCAAACACGCCGCCTTCAAAGCCTTTAAAAGGCTTGGCTTTGTCCGATTTACTACCCTCGGCTGCAATCGTAAGGGCGTTCAGCATAACACCCTGCACATCTTCGGGAAATTCTTCAAAATCCTTACGTGCCGCCTTGACCCATGAAATCCGTCGGGTATTTCTCATTGACTTAAATGTTGACATATTTGTCACCATTTTGCAAGATTTTTTTCTCCGAAATATCGCTTTAAGACTAAAAACAATTCATTTTTAAAAAATTAGCAAAAAAATTCAAAGGGTTAGATTTGTCCAATCCCGGAACGACAATGTTTTTTCTCATCTATCATGTCAATTTAGCCAATGACGTCGGACAGACTGATCTCTATATTCCTAAAAATGCTTTTCCCTTGTTATTTTTCCGAAAATTGAACTTTCTATTATCTGGAATGGATACATGCCAGATGGTTGGCTCTTTCCACACATCCCCTACAATCATCCGACCGTTGTTCGATGCAAATACAACTATATAATCAATTATATCTTCAATGCTGTCTCTTTCCTCTGAATTCATTCCATGAGCTCTCTGTGTAATAGTTGATGGAATGTTGGCAATATCTTCAAGCAAAAGAGCAGTTTTGAAGCTCCGCTGCTTGTAGGCCTCGAGTTTAGGAAGTTTATCGCCAATTGCTCGGCAAAGCCTTTGGGTTTGCAAAATTTCTTGTTTTTCAGGTGATTGAGACGCTCGCCACACGTTCCCATTCAACTGAACATCATCGCCACAACACATTAACGTTATTTTTTGACCTTCATATTCAATCTGAGCGTGGTTGTCGATCGATAGCTTCTGGGCGGTCTCCGTTACCCAAGAAGAAAGGCTGCTGACAAACCGTATCCTGTTTTTTCCTACAAGGGAATCCCCTTTTACAGGAGGAATGGCAAGAAAATAATAGCGATCGTTAGGAATCGTATTTTTACAGACGGCATTGATTGAATCAACGATATCATACGATCCTTTCACATATCCTATCTGTCCGTTATAAGATTCAAGAATGGTGTGTTCGACAGCAATCATATCGCTTTCATCGTTAATGGATTTTAAAAGAAAATCAACATCAGGAGTTCGTCGATTTTGTTCATCAGGCGATTCGATTTTTATATATTTCAAACCAGTAAGGGCATTGAGAATGACAAGGAAAGCTTCGCACGCGCTTTGTTCGTTTGGTTTTTTCATGACCCGATCGTTTTTCTATATACTTCTCGCACAACTTTAGGTTGTTCGACTTCAGCCTAATTGGCTACAACCCAACAGCCTCTCACTCATAAATTTCCGGATTATGATAACTCCACTTCCGGTGAAACCAGAGCCATTGCTGGGGATAGCGCCGAATCATGGCTTCAATAATATCGTTCTGGCGCTGGGTTGCCCTATGGATCATTTCTGCCCCATCGTTCGGGTCCAGTTTGAGTTCGGGCAAAAAAATAATTTTGTGGCGCGTGGGATTTTTTTCCGAGCGCACGCAAAACACCGGCACGATCGGCGCTCCGTATTTATCCGACAAAGCCGGCGCCAAAGGGATCGTGGAAGTCTCCTTGCCGAAGAACGTGCATAAGATGCCCTCGGATAAATTCACCTTTTGGTCCGCGAAAATCACGAGGTCTTCGCCGTTTTTTAGGTTCTTGATGGCGGGCCGCAAGCCGCTCTGCTTGTATAATATTTTTACGCCGAAAGCGGTATTGTATTTCAGACGCTCCGCCTCGAGCAAAGGATTGTCAATGGCGCGCACGATAAACTGGATGCGGTTGATGTGCAGGGCATAATACAAATGGGTATATTCGAAATTGCCGAAATGGGCGCCCAACAGAATCACGGGTTTGCCGTTGCCCTTGGCCGCCTTCAAATTTTCGAGCCCTTCCACTTCGACCAGGCCCGGCAGGTCTTCTTTCTTAATGTATTTGAGCCGGGTCCATTCATGCGCAATCATGCCGAACTCCAAAAACATCTTGCGGATGATCGCGCGGAGTTCCCGCTCGGTTTTCTCCGGGCCGAATGCGAAGCGCAGATTGGCCAATGCGATTTTGCGGTGCGGAAAATCGATCCCATATAAAAACAGGCCGAATATTCGGCCGATGAACACCCACATTCGCAAGGGGGTCAAACGTCCTATAAAAAAATAGACCCGGCAAAGGGCATAAACGATTCGAAAACCTATGGAGGGTTTGTTTGGCATGCTGTTTCACCTTAAAATTCATCTAAGAATAGATTTTATCTCATTGAAATTCAAGATTTTTAATACAGAGAGCTCAAAAGCTGATCTTGTATTTGAATCAGATAAAGAATAACAATCACCTTGATCGGGAATGTGCGATTTCGGCGCACAAGATATGGTTACCGGGTCATTATTCTTCTGAGAATTATTCTGAAAGGAATAATAAAGATCGTCACCACTGAATGCCCATTTGCCCTATCTTTGAAACCTTTGGTAATATATCGATAATTCATGACATTTTACATCAAGCTGTTATATCATGACTAAGTTACTACGCGTCGTCCGGGGCCCTACCCGGAAGACGAGGCCCTAAGAGGGCAGTTGGTATTAACGAATACAAACGCAAACCTACGTTATTCCGGCATGTTTTTAGCCGGAATCCAGGTTTTCGGGCGTTTATAATGGTGGATTCCGGCTAAATGATGATTTTGTTCTGCAAAATCATGACATGCCGGAATGACGATGATACCGAGTTTTTACTTATCGACAACAAATTGTCGATGTTTCTGAGTTAAGCGCTTATACGTTAAAACTTAATATTAAGGATTCCCCCATGCTCGCCAAACCATCCCCGCTTTTGACCCGTTTAATGGACCGGCTGGAAAAGATGCCGGTCATTGATTGCCATGAACATCTGGCCGGTCCCTATGTGGGACTGGACTCCTATAAGGAACCGATCGCCTTCCTGTCGCTTATGTATATGATCAATGATTTTTGGTCGGCCGGCGCCGGCCCAAGCGAAATCGAGCTGATCCAGGACCCGGAAGCCGGCACCGATCAAAAATGGCCGCTCTTCAGCCGTCTCTGGTCCGCCACCCAGCATACCGCCTATGCGCGGGTGACCAAGCTGGTCCTGGAACGCGAATATGGGATCAAGGAACTGAACCGTTCCGCCCTGGATAAGGTGGCCGAACGCCTGGCCGGTCGGGATAGCGCCTCTTATTTACGCATCCTGGAACAGGCTCATATTAAGGCCGTTATTTCCGATTGCCTGACCCCGCCCAAAAAAGAACGCCAGGCCATTTATTCCGGCAATTCCGTGCTCAAACGCTTTTTGAATAAACAATTTCCCATGCCCGCAAACTGGCGCCCGGCCTTTCCCCTGCCCTATTTTCACGAGATCCGGCGCCGTGATTTCCTGGATTATGTGACCAGCTTGACCGGCCGCACCATCACCTGCTTGACGGATTATAAAGAGGCTGTCTTGGAGTTGATCAAAAAAAGCATGACCCTAGGCGTGATCGCCCTCAAAGACCAATCCGCCTACCGCCGCGTAATCCAATACGATCTGGCGCCGCGCAGTGATGCCGAACGCCTGTTCAACAAGCTTTTGACCGATCCTCAAAACCAACTGGCTTGGCCCGAAGCCAAGCCCCTGGACGACTACTTATTTCACCAATTTATGCGCTTTGCCCAAGAACTCCGTTTGCCGGTCCAGATCCATACCGGCCACCTGGCTTATACCGGCAACCGCGTGGACAAGACCAATGCCGCCCATTTCGCTTCGATCCTGGAATTGTATACTTCCGTGCGATTTGATCTGTTCCATGCCAATTGGCCCTACCTGGGCGATATTCTGTTCCTGGGCAAGAACTATCAGAATGTCGCCTTGAACGCCTGCTGGGCCGCCATGATCGACCCCCTCTACACGATCGAGTTCTTCAAACGCAGCCTGACCGTCATGCCCCAAAACAAAATCCACGCTTTCGGCGGCGATTATCGCGAAGGCCCGGAATTCGTATCCGCCCATCTGGCCCTGGCCAAGGAAGCACTCGCCGCGGCCCTGGCCGACCTCTGCGAAAGCGGCTGGCTGGAAGAAGAACAGGCCGTCCGCGTGGCCGCGGACTGGCTCTTCAACAACCCCAACCGGTTTTACGGTTTGGGATTGGAGCCGTATCAATAAATCTCAGGAAGTCAGGAGTCAGAATTCAGAAGCCGAAATAAGGAAAAAAATGAAATTCTCGTAAAAAAATGAATTAAAAATTTTCACAATCTATACTTAACTATTTAATTAGGAGAAACATGGACGAGACCAAAGCATTGCAGGATATATTTGTGAAGTTCGGATTTCAGGATTATAAATTCATGGGCCCTCAGCAGATCGTAGTGGGCCATTGGGTTCGCATGAAATGCCGTTTCGGCTGCGGCGAATACGGTCATAATGCTTCCTGCCCGCCCAACACTCCGCCGGTGGAAGAATGCCGGGCCTTTTTCCGTGACTATAACCGGGCCGCGATTTTTCGCTTTGAAAAACAGGTAGATAAACCGGAAGACCGCCATGCCTGGTCAAAAGGAGTCAATTCGAAACTGGTGGATTTGGAACGCGAAGTGTTCCTGGCCGGCTATTACAAGGCCTTTTTACTGGCCATGGATTCCTGCACGCTTTGCAAAGAATGCACCGGCTCGCGCGAAACCTGCCGCATCCCGCGCCGGGCCCGGCCCAGCCCTGAATCCATGGCCGTGGACGTCTATGCTACGGTGCGCAACATCGGTTACCCGATTCAGGTCCTGGATAATTATGACAGAATCATGAACCGGTATGCGTTTCTTTTGATCGATTAAAGCGATTTACGACCAGTATCTCCAACTGGGGGATTGTTATTCCATGTTCTACAACCCCATCCGGGCCAAACTGGCGCAAAAGCTGGTCTCCCTGGCGCCGGCGCGCCTCAAAAAAATCAAAAAACTTCACCCCCTGAACCGCCGAATCTGAAACCTTTTGGGTTGTCCATTTATTCTATTGACAAGCGAAAACAACTTATTTTATATTTCCCCTTAATCCCCACTCTTTCAATAAAAAACAAAAAAGGAGACCTGCCATGCGTAGACTATTTCTGTTTGCCGTCATCTTGACCGTAATGACGATAATGACTGGAATCGTTTTTGCGGTCAATGGACCTAAAACCTATCGGGCCACCGGTGTGGTTCTGTCCCTCGAAAACGATCTGATCGTCGTTAAAAAAGGCAAAAAGAGTCAATTGGAAGTCATTCGGAATGCCGATACCAAGGTGACTGGAAATCTGAAACCAGGCGCCACGGTGATCATCCAATACAAAATGATCGCCACCACGATTGAAGTGAAAAAATAAGTAGAAGAGGAAACTCGATCTGATCCAAAAAAAAGGGGAGCCTTATGGGGATTGGCCCCCTTTTTTTTAACCTGTTTCGATGAAGCCCATTCCCTTGAATGCGGGCTTCATCCAATCGCACTACTTAGTTGCTCGGGGTAGTGCCGGATTCAGGAGCCGGAGCCGGAGTTTCCGGAGCAGCCGGAGCGGGCTCAGCAACCGGAGCGGGCTCAGCAGCCGGAGCAGCCGGTTTGTCGCCGCCACAAGCAGCCAAAGCCAACATCGCGATTAAAGCCAAAATAATAAGTCCCTTTTTCATAATCCTTTCCTCCTAATAAAAATTGTTAATATTCATTTCCCAAAGCGCACTGCTTTGAAATTGAATATAAAAAATGCCAAAACCAGTTGTTCCGGTTTCAGCTAAAACGGGCTGAACTTACACCTTTTGTTTTTAATATGCAAGTATCTTCTTCATTTTTTTATTAATGCCCGCAATTATTTTCATCCATTTCATGATAAACGCATTTTTTAACATAAATATTTGAATTATTTTTATCCACTTGAAATGCTTAACTTTTTTAAACAGCATTTTTTATTTGTTCTTTTATAGTTGACAGGACACGAGAAGGCGTTAGAATAGGGACAATATTTTTGGGCTACCCAACGAACGGATCACTCAATCATTAGGATCTTTTATGCACCCGAAAATCACCCCTTTATTAACGCCTCCAAAACGAGAACGTTTGCCTGATACCATCGCTGCCCAACTCCGGGCCCTGATTGTATCCAAAAAAATAAAGGTGGGTGACAAACTGCCCACGGAACGTGAATTAGCCGAATCCCTGCAAGTCAGTCGGGTCGTGATCAAGCAAGCCCTTCGGGTTCTGGAACAATCGGGCTTTGTGGAAATCAAACCCGGTTCCAGAGGCGGAGCTTTTGTCACCTATAGTTTTTATAAACCATTTTTTACCGCCATTCAGGATCTTTTTCACGAAGGCAGCCTCAATTTAAATCATTTTTACGAAGCGCGCATGGCTATTGAAACCTGCAGCATTCGGTTGGCAGTGGATAAAATCACGCCTGAAGATCTTGAAAACCTGCGGGCCCTTAATGAAAAAATAATTATCGAGATTGAAACGCCTGCCCATCTCCATCAAAATAATATGGCTTTTCATCTGGCCATTGCCGAGATCTCGGCCAATCCATTAATCAGATATATGGTTCAATCTTTGTTGGAGCTCCTGAGTGTGGTCTGGGATACCCATTATCCGGGCGCCACCCAGACCCTTCAATTTATAAAGGATGTTTATGACCGCCATCAAAACTTGATCAAGGCCTTAGCTGAAAAAGACACCATGTTATGTGAAAAGCTGATCCTGCTGGACACCGAGTTCACTAAAAGCCTTAAAAAAGAAAACTCCGAACGTAAAGCGTGAAAAAAACAAGGTTTGAACGTTTTTTTTGTATATCTCAATATTATTAATCTTTTTCCGATGGAGGTATGCCCATGACCGTTAATAACAAAAACAAGTTAAAAACCGGACAACTGGTTTGTCTGCTGGTTGCCCTGGCTTTGGTTTTGCCCTGTATCTGGGGAGCGGCTCCGGCTGAAGCCAAAAACAACACTGTCAGGATCGGCTGGATGGAAAGCCCTCCGGGCGGCATGAACCCCTTTCTGGTCCGTAATGAGGGTTCCTATCTTTTCATGACCCTCATGTATGAGCCCTTGCTCATGCCCATGATGGACGGCGCCATTACTCCCTGGCTGGCGAAAAAATGGGAATACAAAGCGGCCGATAAAACCTGGCTTTTCTATTTGGACGAACGCGCCAAATGGAGCGACGGCAAACCGGTCACGGCCGACGACGTCAAGTTCACCTTTGAAACCGCTTTTAAATACAATTTTCCCCTGGGCTCCCG
>RPPU01000101.1 GCA_003819975.1 Desulfobacteraceae bacterium | reverse complement strand
GGGCGCCGGGCGCCTGGGGTTGTTGCCGCTGGCTGAAATGCGTTGGGCCCGCAAGCCCGATCCGGAAATACCGTCGGTTTTTGCTTTGATAAAAAATCCGAGCGATGCGCTTAAACCGGGTGACGTGATTTTGGCGGCTTTGAAAGAAGAAGGTCCGCCGCCCTATGCTTGGCGGCTTTCTTTGGAGCAGGAACCGGAAGTTCAAGGCGCCATTTTTTGCATGGAGGCGGATACCGGCAAAGTCAAGGCCATGATCGGCGGTCGCGATTTTTCCGTCAGCCAGTTCGACCGAGCCATCCAAGCCCGACGGCAACCCGGTTCGGCTTTTAAGCCGATTATTTATTCGGCCGCCCTGGATTGGGGCATGAGCCCGGCCACTTTATTGCTGGATGCGCCTTATATTTCCAGCATGGATCCGAATGAAGAAGAAATTTGGAAACCCAAGAATTATTCGGAAAAATTTTACGGCCCGACTCTTTTTCGAACGGCCCTGGTTCAGTCCCGCAATGTCATCACCGTAAAAATATTGAACAAGATCGGGATCCGTTATGTCATTGAATACGCGCGCAAGATGGGCATTGAATCCGATCTGGCTCCGGATCTCTCTCTGGCCTTGGGCTCATCCGGAGTATCTTTAAGGGAACTGACCCGCGCCTATGGTATTTTTGCCAGCGGCGGATTGTTGGCCGAACCTTTGTTTATCACCCGGGTTGAAGACCGTTTCGGCAAGGTTTTGGAAGAGAACAACCCCTCTTTAAAAGAAGTTCTTTCCAAGCAGACTTCCTATATTATGACCGATATTCTCAAAGCCGTGGTTCAGGAAGGCACGGGCTATAAGGCCAAGGTTTTGAAAAGACCGGTGGCCGGGAAAACCGGGACGACCAACGATCTGCGGGATGCCTGGTTTGTCGGCTTTTCCCCGGATTTAGTAGCCGGGGTCTGGGTGGGTTATGACGATCGCCGGTCCATGACCAAAGGCGAGACCGGAGCATCGGCGGCTTCACCCATTTGGGTTCTTTTTATGTCTGAAATTCTGAAAAACAAATCCATTCAGGATTTTCCCATTCCGGAGGGCGTGGTATTCGCCAAAATCGACGATAAGACCGGACTTTTGGCCGGCGCCCATTCGGAAAAGACCATCTTTCAGGCTTTTCGTGAAGGAGAAGAGCCCACCACTTATTCGCCGGCGCTGAAGTCGGCGGATTCCAAATCTTTCCCTGAATTTGATTTGAATAACCAGGAAGAAGAGCAGAATCCCTGAATTCTGAAATAAAATGGGGGTGACCATGCAGCAAAAAATTTATGAAGTCTCTTTTCCGGGCGGAAAAAGAGTGGATGCCGTCAGCGGCACCATGCTGATCCGGACCGACCAGTCCCGGGAAAACGGCGGTGAAGAATCCGCTCCGGAACCCTTTCAGCTTTTTCTGGCTTCCATCGCCACTTGCGCCGGGATTTATGTCTTGGGGTTTTGCCAAGCCCGCGGCTTGAATACCGCGGGTTTGGGAATAAAAATGAGTTGCGAATGGGATGAGCATAAAAAGCTTTGCACCAAAATCAATATCGATTTAAGACTCCCCGAGGCATTTCCCGAAAAATATCAAACCGCCATCCGGAAAGCAGTGGATCAATGCACGGTGAAAAGGCATCTGGCAACCCCGCCGGAATTCAGCCTGAACTTGCTTTAATCATGGTTAAACGGCTTGCCTATCCGCAACCCCGACCATTGCTTGTCGATATATTTAAAACGTTGGCGTAAGCGCTTATCAATCTCTTTTGCGTTTAAAAAATAAATCGACTGCGATAACGATTGCGACAACGACCACGATCAAAACCATCAGCAAGAAGGAAAGGATCGATATGTTTTTAGGAAGATGGCATTTATCCATTTGCGGCATCGGGGTCGTTTTATTCTGTTTGATCGCAGCGCAAGCTGGAGCAGTCGAAATCAACGAGGACGGGAAAATATTGATCCAACAAGCCTCCCAAGCTTATGCCGCCGATATGCGCAACCGACCGGTCGTAACCGATGCGGATATGGCGCCGTACCTGAAAAAAGTTGCGCTTGCTTTGGTACCCAAAGACCAGAGCCCGATTCCGGGAACGGCATTGAATATGACGATTATCGAATCACCCAAGCCGGAACTCTATGCGTATGTGGATGGAAATCTGATCGTCACCACCGGTTTGATTTATGCCATGGACAATGAAGCCCAATTGGCCGCTGCGCTGTCGCCCCAGGTCGCCCAGGTGATCGAAGGCTATTATATCCAGATGTATCAGGAAATTAAAGCCGCGGAGCGCAAAAAACGGCGTAAGGCCATCGCGGGTGCTTTGCTGGGGTCCTTGATGGATGTGGCCGTGGATTATGCCGTTGAAATGGAGACCATCAAGCAGACCGACCGTCTTTTTTCGGGTGAAGCGACTTATCGGGATACGATGAAGAAAATGGCCGGTGTCCATGCCGGTCAAAGCGCCTATTACAGCATCAAAGATGTGATCGGCAGCATTCCGCCCAAAGATGAAAGCGGTCAATGGGTTGATCCGCGGTTGCGCTTTGAACCGGTCGCGGATGCCCAAGGCATGCTGCAACTGGCCCTATCGGGGTATGAGATATCCGAAGCAAGTAAAAGTTTTGATCATATTCACCAGATCAACAGTCGTATGGCGCGCGAACACGAACAGGCTCTGGGGCCTTGGGCGGCTCAGATGCGGGATATGCAAAGCCTGATGGAACTTAATTTGCAGCGCTTGCGCCAGACCTTGGGCTCAAACGGTCTGGTGCAAACGCTTAGCGACGTGCCGCCTTCCCGAGCCCCATTTGTGGCCGGCTTGACTAATCTCAAAGAAGTGCATGATGCGGTGCAAGGCCGAACATTGAAAATCGGCAAAGCCGAATTTACGGCTTTTCTTCAGAAAGTCCTTTTGCCCAAAGCAAATAAGGCTTTAGCCGAAGAAAAATACGATCAGGCTGCCCTGAACTATAAAATTCTTTACGAGAAAGGCTTTCGGAGCGCCCCGTTGATTTACGGCCTGGCTAAGAGCCGGCTGGGCGACTTTGCTTTCGGCGCCAGTGATGCCGAAAAAGAAAAAGCAGAGGATCTTTATCGGGAAGCCGTTCAATTGGACCCTCATTATGCCATGCCTTTTCGCGGATTGGGGGAATTGTACGAAGATTGGGATCGTTATGAGGACGGCGTAAAGGCTTATGAAAAATATTTAAAACTGCTGCCCAAGGCCAAGGACCGCGGTAAAATCGAAAACAAGATTAAAATATTGAAAAGAAAGGCCGGCCGATGAAAAAAAAGATAGTCATAGCCGGAATGGCGACCATACTGATCTGTGCCGTTGTTTCCGCCGCGCCTTATACCTTTTTCTATAAATTCAAACCCGGTAAAAAATATGTAACAACCATGAGCTCGCAAACCGAGACCAACTTCATGGAAAAAAAGGAGATCAACCGCAGCCGGACCGTGATCGAATATTCGATCAAACCCGGTGTTAAAAAAGATTGGATCTTGTTGAATGCCCGTATCCGTTCGCAAAAAGATGAATCGGGTCAGGACACGGGACAAACCATGGGGATCTATCAAGTCACGTACAGCGCGGACATGCATGTGAGCGGAGAGATCCGCAATATCAAATATACGGGAGCCAAGTTATCTCCGGAAATGGAAGAGCAAATCAAATCTTTGCCGCCGGAAACCGCGGCCCTGGTCCGGCAATCGGCCAATTTTATGGCGGAGCAATGGAAGGAATCGGTTTTCTGGTTTCCCGAGTTCACCGAGAACCGGCTAAAGATCGGCGATGAATTTGAATTCACCAGAAAAAGCATGAGCGGCAGTCCGGGGACCGGAATGCAAAACCAATTTCAGAGCAAACAGGTGTTCACCTTGGAATCCGTGCGGAACGGTTTGGCCGATTTTTCGATTGAGGAACGGTCGCTTTTAAAATCCGGCGGCGTTATGGGGGGACAGGCCGACGTCAAGAGTCTGGGCAAAAGTAAAGCCGTATTTGACTTAAGAACCGGAATCTGGATTGAATTGGTCAGCAAATACCGCTCCCAAGTCCAGTTTTCGGGAATGCCGGGGAGCACGGCCGGATCCGAATCGGGCGCTCAAGATGTCTTTTCCATTATCAAGTATGAAATGAGCGCGGAATAGTGCTTGGCTTCTAAAAAGTTAAACTTGCTCAAACGAGATAAGAAATTTTTACCGCTAAGACG
This sequence comes from Desulfobacteraceae bacterium, assembly GCA_003819975.1. The sequence continues at coordinate 6,319 of RPPU01000101.1, read as the reverse complement.
CGAAGACTCAAAGTTTTTTTAAAATATAAATTTTATACCTTTGCGTCTTAGTGTCCTTGTGGTGAATGATTTTGTTAATTGTAAAGGCATCCATGTCCAATAGCAATACCCGCAAAGAATACATCAACCGCATCAACCGGGTGATCGATTATATCCAACAAAACTTGGATAAAAAATTACCGCTGTCGGAATTGGCCGGCATCGCCGCCTTTTCCCCGTTTCATTTTCACCGCATTTTTCGCGGCATAGTGGGTGAAGGTCTTTCGGAATATATCACCCGCCTCAGGTTGCAATATGCGGCCACTCGTCTAAAGTATCAGCCTGCCGCATCCATTACCGAAATAGCCCTGGATTGCGGTTTTGCTTCTTCAGCCGGTTTTTCCCGTGCTTTCAAACAGTTTTACGGTTTAAGCCCTAGTCAATTCAGGGAAAGGGTGAAAAATGAAAACCGTCCTCAGAATCAAAACAGCAAGATCGGCAAAGTCAAACGCAAGAATCGGCAAATCAATGGCAAACCGGGTGAAGCATTCAGTTTCCTGACTCATTATAATAGGTTTCAAAAGAACATCAAACCTATTAAAAAGAGGAGGAACAAACCAATGAAAGTCGAAGTGAGGATTTTACCCGAATACCGGGTGGCTTATGCGAGGGTTATGGACGGATTTAATGATCAGTCTCCCAAAATCATGAAAGCTTTTGAAAAGGTTATCAAGTGGGTCCAAGCCAGGGACCTAATGGGTCCGCAGAGCCTGGTACTGGGCATCAGCCTGGATAATCCGGAGGTGACCCCTTTGGACAAATGCCGTTACGATGCTTGTGTAACCGTGCCGGCCGGAACGAGAGGCGAGGGCGAAATCGGTGTTTATGACATTCCCCAAGGCAAATACGCGGTTTATCGCGTCGAAGGCAAATATGCCACGATCTATCAAGAGATGGTGAAGCATTGGCAGCGCTTAATGTCGGAATGGTTCCCGGACAGCGGTTATCAGCCGGACGACCGGCCCTGCTTTGAGATCTATCGCGAAACCGAAGAAGAGATGAAGGCCGGTAAATATGTCGTGGATATTTGTGAGCCGGTGAAGCCGTTGTGAACGTGAAACGTAAGAAGCGAAACGGCAAACGTGAAAAGTAAGAAGCGAAACGGCAAACGTGAAAAGTAAAAAAAGAAATAGAAGAAGTTATTCGGTTGCCCGGTTACGGGTTGAGCGAGTGGCGAGTTTTTGAAAAGCTATGAAAAATGTCTCTAAAGGGAAAAAAATCGGCATAGGAATTCTGGCCCTGGTATTGCTGGTTTTCTTTATGGGATTAAGCGGTGCCGTGCCGCCGAGCCCGGAGTTTATGGCGTTCTTTAACCTGATCATGGCCGCGGTGATTATCGGCCTGGCGACCTGGTTGGATAAAGTGAAAACAACTTGATCAAAAAAATGAAATCCGATATACGATTGGTTTTACAACCACATACCCATGCGATCCTGCGCCTGCCGCAACAACCGGCGAGTGGATATCGGCGGGCGGGAAAAAAGAATTTGCGGATTGATGAACCGGATGGAAGTCGCCGAACCGGATGGGACCGACTGGCGGAATTTAAAGCAAATCATAGCGCTATCCCTCGAGACGCTAAATGCGGGTATGAATTCGGGCGAGCCATGAACGCTAATCAAATGGGGCGGATAAACAACTCGGAATCTTTCCAGCGAGGGTCTGTTTTTTCGCGAGGTCGGGTCTATGATCCTGTTTTATGAAAAAAAAGCAGAAACCGTGCGGCTTGTGCATGGAACTCAAGTGACTCATCGCTTTCCCATACACACCCATCATACGTTGATTGTGGGTATGGTTTTACGTGGACAGCGAACGATAGTCCTCAGAAACAAAATATTATGGGTTCAACCCGGAGACCTATTCGTCATTCGACCGGATGAGCCGCATTTCTGTTGCAGCGATCAACCCGGTGGGCATGATTATTGGGCTTTATCCTTTTCGCAGAAAAGCAATGCGCATGATTTGAGGGTTGAGACCGCAGCTTACGGCATCCATACCAAAGTGATCCGGAATCCCCTGCTTTTTCAAGAGGCATTGGATTTGGCAGCTTTATGGGTCGCATCGCCTCAATCCCAAAGATTCTTAAGAGACGCCGGTCGGTTCTTAAATGCTCTTTTTATCGACAGCATGAGGCCGACAGGCATAGCGGACAATGCCGGCATTGCCCGCTATGCGCCATTTCCAAATCCGATTCAGAAGATAAAAATCCATATCGAACAACATACCGCCGAAGCCATGCGGATGCACGATCTCGCCCGGAAATGCGGTTTAAGCCCTTTTTATCTGACTCGTCTTTTTCGAGAGCAGATCGGTTTGCCGCCCCATGCTTATCTAATCCAAGAGCGGATTAAACAGAGCCAACAACTTCTCAAAAGAGGGGTGGCTCCGGTTGAGGCGGCTTGCGAGACCGGATTTGCCGACCAAAGTCATTTTAATCGTTTCTTCAAAAAACATACAGGAATCACACCGGGGCAGTATGCGGATACGGTACTATAAATCCGCTTTTATTTCTTCGGCTTTGCCTTTTCTTTTTATTCCAGGGGTTAAAGCAAAGCCGGAACGAATTTGGCGAAAAGATACAGATCGCTTTCGCCGGCCGTGATTTTATGGACTTGGCCTTGCGGGATCACGGCAAAAGTTCCCGGTACATAAGCCATTTCCTGCTGAAGCAAGACTCCTTTGCCATTGCCTTCAAGCACCTCGTGCAGTTCCCACTGATTTTCATGAACATGCTCGCCGATTTCAAAGCCGGCCTGGACCTTGACCAGATGGCAACTGAATTTTCCCTGGGTCATTTCTCCGGTCACCAGATGTTTGAGAGCCACACCTTTAAATTTCGAATGTGGGTTCCAAGTTAAGGCATCTATATCTTTGCCATGCGTTTCTGAAAAAATTTTTCCTTTCAAAACGTGCTGAACATAATTCATGCGCCCATACCTCCGATTTGGAAATAAATATCATACCATGGCCGGATTTTAATTCTTTTTATCCGGGTTTGTCTTGAACTATCTTGCGCTTTTTTGAATATTTTTGTTAAATAGAGGAGCGGGGTTATCCTTATTGTGGCCTCAAAAAAGTGTTGAACATAAACATACCCTAAGAAGGCAGTTACATTTCCAATTTGCAGTTACGATTTACCTTCTGGTGGCAGATTTTAAACCGGCCCCAACAAATCAGCGCAGGCTGAAAGCCTGGGTCTATCGTAAGAAAATAGGCAACGTTCGGGCTAAATGCCGACCCTATTTTTAATTTTGACCGGAGACAAACCGAAATGTCTAAAGAAATGCGCAGAAAAGACCGGGCCATAACCCGCCAAGAGGCAATGGAAATATTGAGCCAAGGGGAATATGGCGTTTTATCCACTTCCACTCCGGACGGGGAACCCTATGGTGCCCCTTTGAATTATTGCATCAAGGATGACGCGCTCTATTTTCATTGCGCGCTTGAAGGTCATAAGTTGGCCAATCTGGCGGTCCATAACCGGGTTTCGTTTTGTGTGGTCGGCCGCACCGAGGTTTTACCCGAAAAATTCGGCACCAAATATGAGAGCGTGATTATTTCCGGAAAGGTTTGGGAGGTTTTTGATTCGGAAAAACAAAGGGCGCTGGAGGGCCTGGTATCCAAATATTCGGCGGCGTTTATGGCAGAAGGCCTGAAATATATTGAAAAAGCGGCTCATCAAACCAGAGTGTTTAAGGTTCCTATCGAGAATCTATCCGGTAAAGCGAGAAAATAAGATGAAATATAAAATGGACCAATTTGACCCCGGAGAAGCCTGGCTGATATTTCGGATCGATTGTTTTATTAAGGATCAGCCGATCGATATCTACTTATTGATCGACATGGCCAGCACTTACATTTTCGGACAAATCTTGGCGCCGGGAGAATTGCCCGATAAAAATGAAATAAAGATTGTTATGAAAAAGGCCTATCAGACCAAAAAGCGCTGGCCGAAAATATTATTTTGTCCCGAGCACGATCCTGCGGAAGAATTTTTTATCAAATTTGCCGAAGAACACGGATTTTCGTTTAAAGCGGCGCCCTTATCTCGTTTCGAAGAGATTATCGGCCCGATAAAAAAATCATTCAGCCGAGGTTTTTATTCACCTATGGCTACTGTCGGCGGATTCGATGAAGAGGAACCACTTAACGCTGAAAAGCGTATAGCCCAAGCTTTTATTCCGGACAGTTATGATTTGTGTTCCTGTGCATCAGGGTTGAAATATAAATTCTGTTGCAAGCCGATTCTGATGGATATCACCGAGGCCATGACGGCTGCTGAAAATGGCGATTTAAAAGAAGCCTTGAAATGGATGGATGCGGCCAGATCCAAAGTCGGGGAAACAGGCGAAGTTCTATGTCGTTATGCGATCGTTTATGCTTTTTTTGATCAGGTTAAGTTCGATGCATACCTGGGTAAATGCCTTGCCGCTTTTCCGAACCATCCAAGAGCGAATTATGTTATGGGTTTGAAATGCAAAGAAAGTGGCGATCTCCAGGGCGCGCTTCGCGCGTATCGAACCGCGCTCGAGCATTATCCGGCTACGGACCGTTATCATCTCAATGAAACCTGGAACAATCTGGGAACGGTTTATTACGCATTGGAGGAATATTTTGCGGCTAAAACCGCTTGGGAGAAAGCGTTGTCTTATTTACCGGAAGATCCTACCGCAACGAAAAATTTGCATGAATTTATTCATGAAAATCCGGATATGCCGAAAGAAATCAAAGGAAATCGGAATATACATTAGAATGAATAAAATAAATTTGACTGAGACTCTTTACGGAAAACTTGAGAGCCGGGATATTATTAAAGTGACGATTGAAAAGAAGTGGGAGCAATTGTTTTCCGAATCAGAGGATGTTCTTGATCGGCTTGTCAATGAAGCCATCGAGTCTCTAAGCGAGACAAGGTAAAATCGTTTAATATAGAGCAATTTTACTTTTAAGATACGACACATCGTTCGAAATCGTGCACGGAAGGCGATGCCCTAAGGCATTGCGCATAAATAACTTGAACAATTTTAACGAGTAAAGGTCGAACCCTGATTTCAGGTCGCCACATTTTTTAAAAATAATGATTCACCACAATTGACACCTTTTGGAGTGCGCGGACGTGTCCGCGCTTTTAAAGCGGCGACGCGTCGCCGCATTCCAAAATCGACCTTACGCCTTAGTTACGACCCTTTATTGTTCAACTTATTTTTACGCGGGTCCTAAGAGGGCGGTTCGTATTTAGTAAGTAAACACAATCCAACGTCATTCCGGCATGCTGTTAGCCGGAATCAAGATTTTCGGGCTTTGCTTAGCATGGATTCCGGCTAACAGCTTGCCGGAATGACGGCACAAGGCTAACGGCAGTAAAAATCCAATCAAAAACAAATTGTAGAAGTTTTTTAGTGAGTGCCTATTGTAAAAACTTTCCGAATTCTTCGGCCGTTCCGTTAAAGACATTTAAATCCACAAATCCATCGATGCCATTGATTCTTCCGCGATGGTTGTATTGCCAGAACGTCCAAGGCTTTCCGTCGGGCAAACGCGGGGTCCAAAAGATATCCCGGATCCAAATAGCATAAGGAAGGCTTTGGTTTTTTAGATAAAAATCATAAAATTCATAAGTGACGTAGAGCAACGGCTTGCGTTGGTAATGACTTTCAATGACAAAGATAAAATCATTGAGTTCGCGCAGCAGAGCGCGCTGATCCAGTTGAAATTTATCATTGCCCATGAATTCCAGATCAATGACCGGCGGTAAGGTATTGGGTTCGATGGGTACGGTTTCGATAAAATTAAGGGCTTGATCTGCTCCTGATTTTGAAAATGTGAAATAATGATAAGCGCCCCGGATCAAACCGGCTTGATGGGCCTGGGTCCAATTGGCTTGAAAACGGGTGTCTTTGTGGTCGGCGCCTTCGGTGGCTTTCATGAACACAAAATGCAAATCGTTTTTTTTAACTTCAGGCCAATCGATCTTGGCCTGGTGATGGGAGACGTCGATGCCGCGGACCGGATATTTCGACTTGGAGGGGTTGTTGAACCAGATAATCCCTTCGTAGAACAGGAAGGCGAGAATCGCCGCCGCGGCGAAAACTAAGGCCGCGGCAAGTAGAAGTATTCGATGGCGTGATAGAAAATGTTTTTTTTTATTCATATCAAGCCGCATCGATCTGCTGAATCCGGCGCAAGTGCCGGCCCCCTTCAAATTCGCTGGTCAGCCAGGTTTTCACGATCATCAAGGCCTCTTCGATGGAAACCATGCGCGCGCCCAGTGAAAGCATAT
>RPPU01000100.1 GCA_003819975.1 Desulfobacteraceae bacterium | reverse complement strand
TACCGCCATTGCATGGCCGCAATCAATGGCTGCTGTGCCATTCCATTTATCGTTCTGCACAAAGTAAACCGTATTTTCCACATCGCCATCTACACCAAAACCACGATTGCCGAATTGCGCTTCAGCAAACGCAAGATATGAAGCACCAGCAGCAGCATCGGTGCTGACAACGGTATCCACTCCATTGGGAACGCTAAAACCGACACCACTCTGAGCTGTAGATATGGCATTCTTTGCGGAGACACGCGCACCGGCAGCATTGATCGTTGCCGCTAAGATAGCCGCAGCGCTACCTTGCAATTCGGCACCAACACCAAAACCGGCAGAAGCAGCGTTTAGCAAAGCATTATCACTTGATCCATAAACGGCGATATCCTGATTTAAAGCTGCTTCAGAGCTTCTTATCACGCCGATTAAGGAATCAGCTTTGGTGTTATTGGCCCTTACACGATAGGACATGAATTGGGGAATGGCAATCGCTGCCAAGATACCGATGATCGCGATAACGATCATCAATTCGATCAAAGTGAAACCTTTTGCTTTTTTTATTAATTTCGTCAACATTTTTTTATCCTCCTTATGGATAATTGCTAAATATGGATCATGATCAATATTCAGGGAAATTGTTTGATTAAACCAGCCACCTCCTTTCACGCTTTTTAAAATTGTTCATGATTAACGCCGCTATAATTTTGCATATACTTTATACAAGTCTCGTGCCAAATGTAAATATTATAAATAAAAAATTATATAATAATTTCAATCTGTTAAAAATAAAAATATCATCTGAAATTCAAAAATTTAATAAAAAAACTAACTATAACAATTTTTGTCATTTAAAAGCCCATTTTTGTCAGAACATTAACCGTAAAGGACGCAAAATTCGTAAAGGTTTTTTATTTTTGTCTTCCATTGAGAGATTGGAAAACAAAAATCAATAGGTTTTTCTCTCAGCCGAACCTGAGTTCTTCCTTTGAAAAGAGGATATCTCAAAAATACCGTTTCAAGAATGAATAGATAAAAATTTACAGTATCTTTGATAATCGCCCGATTCGTTTTTGATTTTTGAGATATCCTGAACTCAAAAACCCGGATTCCGGAAAAATGATGGTTTTGTTCTGCAAAATCATGACATGCCGGAATGATGTCGTTTCATTCTTAAAAAAACATATTGAAATGATAAAACAATTCCGGTATCAAGTCAAAGGTAAAGTGCCTGACTAAAACCATCGTCAAAACCGGGCGTATCCGATTTTACCCGCAACCGGCTCATGCAAATCGCTCCAATTTGATCTCAGACTTAAAGGAAAGTTTATTAAAATCCTTCTTTACAAGAAGGAAAGTATTCAATATAATACCCTCATGATAAAGAAAGATCTAATTAAAGAACTAATCAGAGATTTTCAGACTCGCAATCTGCCAAAAGTTAATAAACGGCTTGTCTCTTTACCTTTTAATCCCGGTAAAATTGTTTCAATTACCGGGGTTCGTCGATCCGGCAAAACATTCTTAATGTATGATTTAATATCCGATCTTACTTCAAAAAACATAAAAAAAGAAAATATCGTCTATATCAATTTTGAAGATGAAAGATTGGATATGGACCTTGCAGACCTTGATTTAATCATCCAAAGCTATAGGGAATTATTTCCGACAATCGATTTAAAAAATGTTTATTTCTTTTTTGATGAAATTCAGAATATACAAAATTGGGAAAAATTTGTACGCAGAATCGATGATTCCGCATCTCAAAATATTTATATAACGGGTTCCAATGCTCATTTCTTAAGTTCGGAAATTGCGACAACTCTTCGGGGGCGCTCCATAAATTATGAAGTTTTTCCCTTAACATTCAAGGAATATCTCGATTTCCTGACGATCCCGTATGATTTGCATGATCCCACTAATAAAGCGAAAATCAGCAATTGTTTCAAAAATTTTTTACTCGAAGGCGGCTTTCCCGAAACCGTCCCTTTGGCGAAAGAAATAAAAACGAAGACTTTGCAGGAATATTTTGATGTTATGCTATACCGGGACATGGTGGAACGATATCATATTACCAATCTGCCGGTTCTAAAATATTTTATTAAAAGAATTTTTGAATCCATAACAAAACCATTATCAATCAACAAGATTTATAATGAATTAAAATCGCAAGGGTATAAAATCGGTAAAAATCTTTTATATGACTTTATTGATGAAGCAGAATCCGTATATTTGGCCTTATCATTACGAAAATATTCAAATTCCATATTAAAACGGGAATTATCTGAAAAAAAATATTATTGTATCGATAATGGTCTATTGAATGCCATTACGTATTATTTCACCAATGATTACGGCAAACTCCTTGAAAATTTGATTTTTCTTGAACTAAAAAAAGGAGGTAAAGATATTTCTTTCTTAAAAAATATAAAAGAATGCGATTTCCTGATTACGGAAAAAGAGGAGATCAAAAGCATCATACAGGTAAGCTATTCTTTAGCCGATCATGAAACCAAAAAGAGGGAAATCGAAGCCCTATGTTATGTCTGCAAATCCCTGAAAAAAGAAGAAGGGCTCATTTTAACTTTTGATGAGCAGGATATAATCATCAAGAATGGAATAAAAATTAGTATTATGCCTGCTTACAAGTACCTTTTGAAAAACCTTGAACGGTGAACCGTGAACCTGAAAAACCGTTCCGATCTTGTTCAATCCTCCGGCACATGCAAGCCTAATTTCGACACCCGATAGCGGAATGAGCGCATGTTGATCCCTAATAGATTAGCGGCCTTTTGCCTGGAGCCATTGGCCAGTTGCAAAGCTTTTAAAATATAATCCCGTTCAATACCGGACATAACTTTGTCCATATCTATACCGCTATGGGTCAAATCCCTTTCGCGTCTGGTATCGTTGGGTTGTTCTCTTTTAAAACTGGATAGCGCCAGGCTTTCCGGTAAGATAATATTGGATGTTTCCAGGGCTACCGATCGCTCAATAATATTTTCCAATTCGCGTACATTGCCCGGAAACGAATATTGCCCGAGAATATCCATGGCATAGGCCGATAGTTTTCTGACGTTTTTATTCAGTTCCCGGGAATATTTCTCCAGAAAAAATTGAGCCAATAACTCCAGATCCCCTTCCCGCTTTCTTAATGCCGGTGTGACAATATGAATCACATTGAGCCTGAAAAACAGGTCTTCGCGAAAATGACCTTTGATCACCTCTTTTTCCAGGTCTTTGTTGGTGGCGGAGATAAAACGCACATCTACGCTTTTTTCTTCGGTTCCGCCGATCGCGGTAAAGGTTCGCTCTTGAATAACCCGTAAAAGTTTGACTTGGATGGACGGCGGCAATTCGCCGATCTCGTCAAAAAAAACCGTGCCGCCGTCGGCTGCCTCGAACAAACCCGGCTTATCGGCAAGAGCCCCGGTAAAAGCCCCCTTTTTATAGCCGAAAAGCTCGCTTTCGATCAGATTATCCGGAATACCGGCGCAATTGATTACGATAAACGGTTTTTTTTGACGCGCGCTCTCTTGAAAAACGGCCTTGGCGATCAACTCTTTGCCGGTACCGCTCTCTCCGGAGATTAAAATATTGGTTTTGGTCTTTGAGACTTTATCGATCAGGTCATAGACTTTTTTCATTTGCGGACTTTCACCGATCAAGCAACCGAAATGGAATTGATTGGGGTTGGCTTCGGTTTTGACGACCTCGGTATTTTTCCGTGATTTCAACGCCTCCACAACGATTTTCTTAAAATCTTTGACCTTAAACGGTTTAGGAATGTAATCATAGGCTCCCTCTCGCATGGCCGCGACCGCTGTTTCCGCCGTGGCAAACGCGGAAATCATGACCACCAAAGCGTTGGAGTCTTTTTCTTTGGCTTTCTTCAAAACATCAATGCCGTCAATATCGGGCATCTTGATATCGGTAATAATCAGGTCATATTTATTTTGTTCAATGAACCGATAGGCTTCCTCCCCGTTATTGGCCAAAGAAACCTGATAGCCTTCTTTAGTCAAAAGGATCTCCAGAAATTCACGCATGCTGCGTTCATCATCGACAATTAATATACTCGGCATTTTTCCAATATATCCTTAACAGGTTAAAATAAAAAGCGGTTTTCAATGAGACCCATTGTGGAATGCCCAACCGGATTATTCAGTACAGCTTTGATCCGTCAAGCAATTCCAGACAATCTTGCCCTGAACCATGGTCAGACAATTCCGGCCCTGAAGCTTTTGGCCCAAAAAAGGAGTATTTTTGCTTTTGGAATGAATCGCTTCTGTATTTAAAACATATTCAAAATTCGGGTCGATAATCGCCAGATCGGCTGCTCCGCCTTTGCAAAGAAAGCCGCCCGATAGTCCCAAGATCTGCGCCGGATTATAAGACATTTTTTTAATGGCGGCGGGCAAACTCAAAATATTTTTCCTGACTAACGCCAAAGTCAAAGGCAAAGCTGTTTCCAGACCAATAATGCCGAACGAGGCTTTTTCAAAAGGCCTGTTTTTATCAGAAAGACTATGCGGCGCGTGATCCGTGGCAATGATGTCCAGAGTGCCGTCCCGCAGACCTTCCTGAATGGCGGCGACATCTTCAGGCGTTCGTAACGGAGGATTCATTTTCAGATTGGTATCGCAATGGAGCAATGCTTCGTGATTCAGGGTAAAATAATGCGGGGCGGTTTCCGCCGTCACTAGAACGCCCGCTGCTTTGGCTCTGCGAATGATCTCCACCGATCCGGATGTGCTGACATGGGCAATATGCACCGGGCACCTCGCGGACTGGGCCAAATCGACCTCTCTTTGCACGATTTTTTCTTCACTAAGGCTGGAAATGCCTTTCAATCCCAGTTTCCTCGCGATCGGGCCGTCATGCATGACCCCGCCTTGGGATAAGGCGCGGTCTTCACAGTGTGAAATCACCATTAGATTATTTGCCTTGGCCAGCTCAAGTGCTTGCCGCATCAAGTCCGAATCGGCGACCGGAAAACCGTCGTCGGAAACGGCCATCGCGCCTGCTTCTCGTAGTTCATCAAAATGACATAGTTTTTTACCCTGTTGCTTTTCCGTAATAGCGGCAATGGGATATACTTTCAATAAACCGGCTTTCGAAGCCTGTTCCAAAATAAATCGAGTGATCTCGCGACGATCATTGACCGGTTCAGTATTCGGCATGCAGGCTAAACCGACAAAACCACCGGCCACGCCGGCTTGCGCCCCGGTTTGAATGGTCTCCTTGTATTCAAATCCGGGTTCGCGCAGATGAACATGCATATCGATCAGACCCGGTATAATCAGTTTATTTTTCGCATTGATGATCGTAAAATCCCGGCTGTTTTCGGAAAAAGCATTCCAAGGCATCATTCCAATTATTTTATTACTTTCAATAATCAGATCAAAATCATGAATTTGGTTATGAATCGGGTCGACGATTTTTCCGTATTTTATCCAAATGGGCATGGGCATCACTTAAAAAAACAAAAGCCCTCTTACTAAAATAAGTAAGAAGGCCTTTTGGTATAATCGGTTCGCCATTGCATCTCAAAATAAGAGACTAAAAGTTAGTCTGTTCTGTTTGGCTACTCTTTTTTTTGATCCTCTTTTGTTTCTTGTTCAGAGGCTTTTGTTTTTTTTGGTTTTGAAACCGCTGCTTTCTTTTCTTTTGCGGCGGTTTTCTTTACCGTTTTCGGTTTGGTTTCTTTTTTGGCTTCCGTCGCCTTTGTTTTTTTCTTGGGTTTTTTCTCGACTTCCGAATCGGCAATTAAAAGTTTGATAACCGAGACCGGCGCATTATCGCCCTTGCGATTGATCTTTTTAATAATTTGAGTATAGCCGCTTTGCCGCTCTTTGAGTTTCTTGGCTGTTTCCTCGAATAATTTATGAACAACGTTTTTATCCTCAAGATATGAAAGCGCTTGTCGACGGGAATGCAAATCGCCTTTTTTAGCGAGAGTAATCATTTTTTCCACGATCGGTCTTAAAACTTTCGCTCTGGCATCCGTGGTCTCGATGCGATCATACTTGAAAAACGAGGTGACCATATTCCGCAACATGGCTTGCCGGTGGCTCGGATCTCTGCCCAGTTTTTTATCCGCTTTATGATGTCTCATTTCAATTATTCCTCTTCTGCAGGCTTTGGCTTTGTTTTAGTCAGTTGATCCACGGCTGGAAAATTTTCGATTTTCATACCCAGTGAAAGCCCCATGACTTCAAGAATGGTTTTTATTTCATTCAACGATTTTCTTCCGAAATTTTTCGTTTTAAGCATTTCCGCTTCGGTTTTTTGAACCAATTCGCCGATCAAGCTGATATTGGCGTTTTTCAGACAATTGGCCGAGCGCACGGACAGCTCCAATTCAGAAACCGGTTTGAATAAGTTCTGGTTTAATTTTTCTTCTTCTTTTTCTTTCTCTTCTTCAATCGGTTCCTGTTCCTCTTCGAAATTAATGAAGGGGTTCATTTGTTCTTTTAATATCTTGGCGGCATAGGACAAGGCGTCTTCGGGAAGGACGCTTCCGTCCGTCCAAATTTCGAGGGTCAACCGGTCATAATCCGTGATTTGGCCTACGCGGGCATTTGTAACGATATAGTTAACTTTTTTAATAGGTGAAAAAATCGCATCAATCGGGATGACTCCGATGGTTTGTTCGCTATTGGCGGATCGATCGCTGGAGCCGTAGCCTTTGCCCATTTTCACGATCATCTCCATATTGAGTTTTGCTTCTTTATTCAAAGTGGCGATTTTTTTGTCCGGATTTAAAATTTCGACCAACCCGTTGGTTTGAATATCGGACGCCGTAACGATGCCTTCGCCCTCTTTGGACAAGGATACAACCGCTTCCTCCGAGTCAAGCAATTTCAATTTTATTTCTTTTAAATTTAAAATGATATCGGTTACGTCTTCGATCACGCCCGGTATGGTTGAAAACTCATGGACCACATTGTCGAATTTTACGGTGACAATAGCGGCTCCCTGCAATGAGGAAAGAAGAATCCTCCGCAAGGCGTTACCGATGGTAATGCCGAACCCTCTTTCCCAAGGTTCACACACGAATTTTCCGTAAAATTTCGTATGCTCTTCATCACTGATGACTATATTCTTGGGTTTGATCAGCTCTCGCCAATTTTTTGCTTTTAGATCGGCCAAATGAATCCCTCCATTGTCTTAATATTCATTCATTAATCTGATTCCGGAGATCCCCATACGGATTTCGTATTGGGCTTCCCTGGAGAGAGACCCAAAATATCCTTTAAAATCGAATCGATTCTAATCCCGTCAAAATTATTTAGAATAAAGTTCAACGATAAGTTGTTCCTGAATCGGCATCGTCAAATCTTCACGGTTAGGCACGGCCTTCAACAAGCCTCTGAATTTATCCTTATCGACTTCCAGCCAATTCGGTATCCCGCGCCTCACAATGGTCTCCAATGAATCGATAATGGTCTTCTGTTTACGACTTTCTTCGCGAACCTCGATCACCTCTCCGACTCGGACTTGATAAGAGGGAATATTGACTTTTTTATTGTTAACGAAAATCGAATCATGCTTAACCAGTTGCCGGGCTTGATTTCTGGAATTGGCAAAACCCATTCGGTAAACGATATTATCCAGCCGGCATTCAAGCATTAAAAGCAAATTGATGCCGGTAATGCCTTTTTTCCTTTCCGCGTTGTAATAATATCTTCTGAATTGCCTTTCCAGGACGCTGTAAATCCTTTTAACTTTTTGTTTCTCACGCAATTGCAGTTGATAATCGGAAGATTTTCCGCCGCGTCTTTGCCCATGTTGTCCGGGAGCATAGGGCCTTCTTTCTAAAGCGCATTTTTCTCCGTAACAGCGATCACCCTTTAAAAAAAGTTTCAGGTTCTCTCTGCGGCATAATCTGCACAATGCACCAGTATATCTCGCCAAATCAAATCCTCCTTATAATCAAAAACCGATGATGGTATTTTTATAATCTATCGTATCTATATCCATTCTTCATGTTTTTTGATCCGCTTAGCAAGCGGACTCCTGTCCGCTTTTTAGGATCAAAAAACATTTATACCCTTCTTCTTTTAGGCGGACGGCAGCCATTATGCGGAATGGGCGTCACGTCTCTGATCACGTTGACGGTAAGGCCGTCCACTTGCAGGGACCGTAAAGCCGCCTCCCGGCCGACCCCGGGGCCTTTGACCCGTACTTCGGCTGTCCGCAAACCTTGTTCCATTGCTTGCTTTAAAGCATCCTGAGCCGCCATTTGCGCCGCAAAAGGGGTGCTTTTGCGGGAACCCTTAAAACCCTGACGACCGGCGCTGGAAGAAGCGATGACATTACCCTCATTATCCGTAATCGTAATGATCGTATTATTAAAAGTGGATTGGATATGAATAACCCCACTCGAAATCATTTTTTTATCTTTTTTAGTCTTACTGCCTTTTTTCTCTCTTTTTACCATGAGTCAACTCCGCGTTTTATTATTTCTTTTTACCCAGCGTGGATTTACGAGGCCCTTTTCGGATGCGCGCGTTGGTCCGGGTCCGCTGGCCTCTGACCGGCAATCCTTTACGGTGGCGCAGTCCGCGATACGCTCCGAGATCCATCAATCTTTTAATATTCATGGATATATCGCGTCGCAGGTCCCCTTCCACCCGATGCTTTTCATCGATAATTCTGCGTATATCGGTTACCTGGCCTTCGGTAAGCTCATCGGCCTTGGTATCCCAATTGATTCCGGCTTCATTTAGAATTTTTTGCGAGATGCTTCTACCTATACCGTAGATATAGGTCAAGGCAATTTCAATTCTCTTTCCTTTTGGTAAATCAACACCTGCTAACCTGGCCAATCCTTATTCTCCCTTTTTAATTAAAAACGATAAATAATAAAAACCGCCCCTTTTATCCTTGCCGCTGTTTGTGCCGGGGATTCTCGCAAATCACTCTAATAATCCCTTTGCGTTTAACGATCTTGCATTTGCTGCATATTTTTTTTACGGATGCTCTTACTTTCATGATTCTTTCACCTTATTAATAATAGAATTACTTGCCGCGATAGGTGATTCTTCCTCTTGATAAATCGTAAGGAGACAATTCGACGGAAACCTTATCGCCCTGCAATATTTTGATGAAATGCAGTCGCATTTTCCCCGAAATATGCGCGAGAATACGATGTCCGTTTTCCAATTCAACGCGGAACATCGCATTGGGTAAGGTTTCAACGACCGTCCCTTCAACCGTTATGGCTTCCTCTTTCGGCATATTCTAACTTTCTAAGATCTTCCTTTAATAAGTCCTTTTTTCATAAAACCCTCATAATGCCTGGTCAGCATATGAGATTCAATCTGCGCGGTCGTATCCATGGCCACGCCGATGACGATCAAAAGCGAAGTCCCCCCAAAATAAAACGGGATATGGAGAAACCGGCCTAGGATATTAGGTAAAACGCAAACAAAGGCGATATAAAGCGCACCCCAAAAAGTGATCCGCGTCAAAACCCGGTCAATGTAATCGGAAGTGTTTTTTCCCGGTCTGATGCCCGGCACGAACCCGCCGTATTTTTTCATATTATCCGCCACATCCACCGGATTAAAATGCACGGCCGTATAGAAATAACAGAAAAAAATGATCAGGATAATGTAAAGCGTAATATAAACGGGATGGCTGGGGTTGAAAAAATTCATTATATTTTCAAAATAGGGCCATTTTTTAACATCCACGAAGGTCGCGATCGTGGCCGGAAAAACCAAAATGGAAGAGGCGAAAATTGGCGGAATCACGCCGGCCGTATTGATTTTCAAGGGCATATGCGTGCTGGCCCCGCCGTACATCTTGCGACCCACGACTCTTTTGGCATATTGGACCGGAATCCTTCTTTGACCTCTTTCCATGAAAATAATAAACCCGACTATGCCGATCATCAAAGCCAGTAAGATAATCATCCCAAAAATGGGTATTTCACCGGTACCCAAAAGTCTGAAGGTATTCAAAACGGCGGGTACCAAACCGGCCACGATACCGGCAAAAATAATCAAAGAAATCCCATTGCCGATGCCGCGCTCCGTTATTTGTTCGCCCAGCCACATTAAAAAAGCCGTTCCCGCCGTCAAGGTGATCACGGTAATGATTCTAAAATCCCAACCGCCGTTAGGCACAATCATCAAGCCCTGGGCCCCGCTGCTTCTTTCCAACCAAACAGCTATACCAAAACCTTGGATGGCGCTTAAAAGCACGGTTCCATAACGCGTATATTGAACGATTTTTTTTCGTCCTTGTTCACCCTCTTTCTTAAGTCTTTCCAGAAAAGGGATAACCACGGTCAGTAACTCCAGAATAATGGAGGAACTGATATAAGGCATTATTCCCAAGGCCATAATCGACATATTGCCGAAAGCGCCGCCGGCGAACAGATCGAAGAATCCGAATACGGTATTTTTCATGGAATCGAAAAACACTTTTAACGCAGCCGGATCAATTCCCGGAATGGGAATGTGGCATCCGATCCGATATACGATAAGCATCGCAACCGTAAACAGGATACGCTTTTTCAATTCAGGGATTTTGCCGATATTTTGAAAGCCCGTGATCATTT
>RPPU01000099.1 GCA_003819975.1 Desulfobacteraceae bacterium | reverse complement strand
CGCTGCATTGTATTCGTGGATGAAGCAGACCAGGCCTTGGGCCGGCGCGAATCATCTTCCGGCGATTCGGGCGTATCGGGCCGGGTTTATTCCATGATCGCCGAGGAGATGAGCAACACCCAGAACCGCGGTAAAATTGTCTGGATTTTAGCTTCCAGCCGGCCCGATCTGATCGAAGTGGATCTCAAGCGGCCAGGCCGCGTGGATGTCAAGATCCCGCTTTTCCCCACGCTTACGGCCCAGGAAGGATTTGCCTTGATTCAGGCCCTGGCTAAACGCATGGGCCTGAATATACCCGCGGAGCTGTTCCCGGAGATCAAAGACTTGATCCCGGAGTTGCTGACCCCGGGCGCGGCCGAGACTTTGGCGGTCAAGATCTATCGGGTTGCGCGAACTCAAAACCAGAACGAGGCCCAGGCTTTGAAGGATTGCCTGGCCCATTACCAGCTCCCGGTGCCCAAAGACATCATGGAACATCAGATGGAATTGGCGATTCGGGAAGCCAGCGATTTGGAGTTTGTGCCCAAAGAGCTGTTGGTTAAAAAACAGTAGACAGAAGCCAGAATATGGAATACAGAATGGAGAAACCAAGAACTTAAAAGCCAAGCTTTTTGTTTTTACAATCTATTTCATTGATCTGAAACCTTTTCAAGGATTATTCTGAATTCTGACTTCTGAATTCTGGCCAGCGACGTTGTCATAAGAGAATTTTTCACAAATTTTTCGTTTTCATTTCAAATTGCCTTCATTCGGAAATTTCATTCTGACCGATATATCGTACCTGTAATAGGAAAGAAGGTGAAAAGATGAAAGCCGTAACTATAATTTCCTTAATCTTAATGCTTTTGACCGTTCCTTTACTATATGCAAGAGAATTCAAGCCGCTTACCCCCGAAATGACCTGTCAGATATGTTTCGATAGACCTGAAAGCAATGGGCTGCTTAATATTCTTCCTAGTGAAATCATTTTAGATAATTGGCAAAAGATACTGACATTGACCGGCGGCCAAGCAGCTTGCATTTATTTGTTCCCCGGAAAATATACCGTTATGGTCAAACTACTGAAGTTAAATGCGGATAAGGAGCAGGTGAAATATTTTTATTCGCCTAAATATTCGATTCATATTCAAGATGGCGAAAGTATTATATATGAGATCGTGCCGGATTATTATGCCCCAGTCAGATTAAGAAAAATCGATCAGTAAAGGAGTCTTCCATGTCCATTCTTAAAATCGTCTCGGAAATGTTTATGGCGGTCATTAAATTCTTTTTACTTGTTTTGCGGACGATTTTCGGCCGTTTTCATTGGGAGCCGCCGACATGGGTCAGGGTTCCTGGTTCTTGGGTTATGCGTTTTTTGCGTTTCCTGTGGCAATGGTCTTTCGGTGCATTCTTTACCCAGGTTTGTCCCTATTTTAGTCGGATGCATGCGCTGCCTTTGAAAAGCAAGGGCATCAGACTCGGGATTTTGGCGGGTAGTCTGGTTTTGATTGCGGGAGCGATTGTGGGAATTGTTTATATGATCAATCAACCTAAGCCCGAAATTGCTCTAGTGGAGTTAAAAGCTCCGGATCAGACCCGTTATGGCGAACAAATTGTCATTGACAACCTGGAAATCCGTTTTAACAAGTCGGTCGCGCCCATGGATCAGGCCGGTAAAGTAATCACGCAGGGCATTGAGCTTTCTCCAAAAATAGACGGAACCTGGCAATGGGAATCGGACAACCGGCTGGTTTTTGAACCTAAAAGCGATTGGCCGATTGAGGAAACCTATAACGTCAGCCTGGATCGGAAAGGTTTGATTGCCGAACATATCAAGCTGAGCGATTATTCTTTGGAATTTACCGTCACCCCTTTCACCTTGAATGTCACGCAGCAATTTTATCAAGATCCCCAGGATGCCAAACTTAAAAAAGGGGTGTTCACGCTGCGTTCCAATTATCCGCTGGATACGGAAACCCTTACCAAGCATATTCAACTGCAATTAATTACGCTCAAGAAGAACAATAAAGAAATCAAAAAATCTTGCGGATTTAATTTGCTTTTCAATCAGTGGAAGACCGAGGCTTATATCCATTCCGATGCTTTGGCCATTCCGGAAGAGTCTACCACTCTGAAACTCAAGATTGATAAGGGCGTGGCGCCGGCTCAGGGAAAGTCTAAGTACAAATCCGAATTGGACGCAGCCATCACGATTCCCACTCTTTACGATTATTTTCATGTGGGCCAGGCGCAGTTGAGTTTTGTTCCGAATCAGAATGAAATTCCGGAACCGGTGTTGACCCTTGAATTCACCGATTCAGTCAAAGGGGAAACCCTGGCGCGGGCGCTACGGGCCTATTTATTGCCGGAGTTCCATCCTAAAGATGAAAAAGATGCGGATAAAAACCCTTATGTCTGGGACGATCCCATGGAAATCGGCCAGGATATTCTGAAGAAGTCCCAGAAACTGGATTTGAAATGGGTAGCGACCGAGTTTGAATTCAGCCCGATTCAAGGTTTTAATTATATAGCTCCGGCCGGCAGATATGTTTATCTGAAGATCGACAAGGGGCTCACTTCTTATGGCGGCTATATCCTGGCCAAAAGCTACGATGTAATCGAATCGGTCCCGGAATATCCTAAAGAAGTCCGCATTCAGGGCCAAGGAGCCATTTTGAGTTTGGGCGGGTCCCGGTCCCTCTCGATCTATTCGCATCAAGTGGAAAAACTGGTCTTTGAGGTCGGCCGGGTCTTGCCCGAATATGTCAGCCACCTCGTGAGCCAGAGCCAGGGCGATTTCAATTCTTTTCGTTTTTACGGCGATTTTGACCAGAATAATCTGGTCGAACGGTTTACCGAGATCAAGGAGTTGAAAAAAGTGACGGCCGGGATTCCGCAATACACGGCTTTCAATCTGGGCAAGTATTTGGGCGCGGGTCAGTCACCGGTCAAGCGCGGTCTTTTCTTCGTAAAGGTCGAAGAATATAAACCCGAGGAAAAAAAGAAACAAGAAGAGCAAATTGCGGAAGAGGAGGGAGAGCCGGAAGGCGAATACGAGAGTGAAGGGGAAGAAGGTGAAGGCGAGGAAGAGGGCGCTTCCGAAGAGGAATCGGGAGGTCGCCGGAATTCGGACGGCCGTTTCATTCTGATCACCGATCTCGGTTTCGTGGTTAAAGATTCTCTGAATCAAGGTCATGATGTTTTTGTGACCTCTTTTTCCAAAGGCGGAGCCGTGGAAGGCGCTTTGGTGCAAGTGCTCGGCAAGAACGGTTTAGCGATCGCTCAAGCCGTGACCGGCCCGGAAGGTCATGCCCGTTTGCCGAAACTGAGCGATTTCAAGCGCGAGCAAGCTCCGACGGTTTATCTGGTGACCAAAGGCAATGACCTCTCTTTTATGCCTTTTCAGAAGAGCGAGCGGCGTCTCGATTTTTCGCGCTTCGACATCGGCGGCGAATCCAATGCCCGGGCAGGCAACCAGCTCCAGGCTTATTTATTTTCCGATCGCGGCATCTACCGGCCGGGCGATTTGATCCATATAGGTTTGATTTTGAAATCGGCCGATTGGAAGCAGAATTTGGCCGACCTGCCCATGGAGGTTGAATTCAGCGATCCGCGCGGACAGGTCGTGAGAACTCAGAAAATTCGTTTTAATAAAGAAGGTTTCGAGCAAGCCGGTCACCAGCTTCGCGATAACTCACCCACCGGCGATTATCAAGTACAGCTTCTGTTGATTAAAGATAAAGACCATCGCCAAGCCATCAGCTCCACGCGTATCAAAGTACAGGAATTTCTCCCGGACCGCTTGAAAATCTCCAGCCGGATTTCACAAAGCACGACCGGGTGGCTGGCGCCTACGGACTTGAAAGCCTTGGTTTCCCTGCACAACCTTTTCGGCACGCCTTCGGTCGGGCATAAGGTTTTGGGGCATTTGACTATTTCAGCCGCCAGCCCCTATTTCAGATCTTTTAAAGATTACACTTTTTCCGATCCTTTAAAAACCAAATCGGATCAAAATTTCAACGAAGAAATCGGTGAGCAAAAAACAAATGAAAAAGGGGAAGCAGTTTTTGATTTGGATTTGGAACGGTTCGGCAAAGGCATCTATCATCTGACTTTCAGTGCCGAAGGTTTTGAATTGGAGGGCGGCCGTTCGGTCAATACGAACACGGAAGTCCTGTTGTCGCCTTTAAAATATCTGATCGGCTCCAAAACAGACGGTTCATTGGACTATATTTCCAAAAACAGTCAACGATCTCTGAACCTGATTGCGGTGGGTAATGATCTTAAAACGGTCCCGGCCAATGGACTGAAAATGGCTTTGATTGAAAGTAAATATGTTTCGGTGCTGACCAAGCAGTCCAATGGAACTTATAAATACGAATCCAAGCAACGCGAAGTGAAAATAAAAGAAGCGAACCTCAACATTCCCAAAGAAGGGTTGAACTATACGGTGCCCACGGAAAATCCGGGAAAATGGTTCCTGGTAGCCTATGATCCCAAGGATTCCGAAACCGAATTAATGCGCATCGGTTTTATGGTGGCGGGCAAAGGCAATCTGAGTCGTTCCCTGGAAAGAGAAGCGGAACTCAGCATTCATTTGAATAAACCCGATTATGCTCCGGGAGAGGAGATCGAGCTTTCCATTATCGCGCCCTATACCGGTACCGGTCTGATCACCATCGAACGCGATAAAATCTTCAGCCACAAATGGTTCCGCACCGAACAAAACGCCACCATCGAACGGATCCGCTTGCCGGAGAACCTGGAAGGCAACGCCTATGTCACGGTCACGTTTGTGCGCGACTTAAATTCCCAGGAAATATATATGAGTCCTTTGTCCTACGGAGTCGTGCCTTTTATGATCGACCGCAGCAAACGGACTTTGCCGATCAAACTCGAATGCGCCGATCTGGTCAAACCGGGCGAAAAGCTTAATATTTCTTATCAAAGCAAACAACCCGGTAAGATCGTCATCTTTGCGGTGGATGAAGGCATTCTGCAGGTGGCGCGCTACAAGACCCCGGACCCGTTGTCCGGTTTCTTCGCCAAACGGGCGCTGGAGACGACCACCTGGCAAATCCTGGATTTGATTTTACCGGAAATAAAGCAATTACTGGAGTCGGCGGCTACCGGCGGCGATGAAGGCGAGCAAATGCTCAAGAGTAATTTAAATCCGTTCAAGCGTAAGCGTAAAAATCCTGTTGTTTTTTGGTCCGGCATTATACCGATAGACAATGAAAAGCGCACCCTGACTTATCAAGTCCCGGATTATTTTAACGGAACCCTCAGGGTTATGGCTGTGGCGGTGAGCGATTCCGCGATCGGCGTGTTTAACCAAAAGAGTATCAGCCGCGGCGATTTCGTGATCTCCCCGAATCTGCCGACTTTTGCGGCTCCCGGCGATCAATTTAGTCTGACCGTGGCCGTGGCCAATAATTTAATCGGATCGGGTAAAGAGGCCAAAGTCAAAGTGGCGCTCACGGCTTCCGATCATTTAGAGGTCATAGGAACCAACACCCAAGAACTCAATATCTGCGAAATGTGCGAGCAGCCGGTTCTTTTCACGGTCAAAGCCAAGCAAAAACTGGGTTCAGCCACAACAAAATTCACGGTATCATCAGGTTCCCAAAGCGTCAGCCTTTCCGAAGACCTGAGTGTTCGGCCTTTGACGCCCTATATCACCACATTGAGTTCCGGGTATTTCATTGGTTCCAAGCATGAAGAGGCCGTCACTCGTCGCATGTATCCCGAATACCGGATCCATGAAGCCGGTATCTCCAATCTGCCTTTGCTTTTAGCTAAAGGCCTGAATCAATTCTTGAGCACCGATCCCTATCTCTGTACGGAACAGGTGACCAGCCGCGCTTTTCCTAATTTGGTATTAATGGGTCACAAGGAATTCGGCATCGATCCCAATAAAGCCAACGAACAAATGAGCAAAACCATCGAGATTTTGCAAAGCCGGCAGAACAGTGAAGGCGCTTTCGGTTTATACGCAGCCAACGAACATGTCTCCGATTTTGCCTCGGTTTATGCCCTGCATTTCCTGATGGAAGCGCGCGAGCAGCATTTTAACGTACCCGCAGAGATGATTGAAAAGGGCACCGCCTATTTGCGGGCCTTGATTGCCAAGAAGTCCAACACCTTCCAACAGGAGCGTATCAAGAGTTATGCGCTTTATCTGCTGGTCCGCCAAGGTTTATCCGCCGGAAGCCTGGCGGAAATATTGGCGGGCCGCTTGAAAGAATACGATGCCAAGCAATGGAAAGGCGATTTGGCCTACGCCTATTTGGCTTCTGCCTATAAATTGCTCAAAATGGATAAATTGGCGGATGACCTGATCGAAGAAGTACCGTTTCTCAAGCAGGTTCCGGCCGATTACGAATATTATCATGATGCCCTGATCCATAATTCCGTATTGCTCTATTTGACTGCCCGGCATTTTCCGAATAAATTGACCGCCATCAATGACAAAAAACTGGCCGGATTCCTGAGTTCGACCTGTTCGGTCTGTTTCAACACCTTGTCCGGTTCCTATGCGATCCTGGCCCTGGATGCCTATGCGCATGCCGGTATTAAAGAAGGGTTGGGAAAATACTCACTGGCCGAGATACGGGCGGACGGCAAAACCGAACCGCTTATTTTGACAACCGGGATGCTGCCCCTGGCTTCTTTCTCGGAACAAGCTACAAAATTGGTCTTTAAAAATGAAGGCGAATTACCGGTTTTTTATGCGGTCACCCAGGCCGGTTTCGATCTGGTTCCGCCCAAACAGGTTGTCAAAGAAGGAATCGAAGCCATGCATGAATATCTCGATCTCAAGGGTAATGCCATCCAGACCTGTAAGGTGGGAGAGCAAATCCTGGTCAGAGTCAAGGCCCGCGCGCTTTCTTCGTCTCAAATTCATAACAGCGCGGTTGTGGACCTCTTGCCCGGCGGGTTTGAATTGGTTTATGAAGGCGATGAATCCGGAAGCGAACAGAAAGTGTCTTCCTCCTGGAAGCCGATGTATATCGATCGCCGCGAAGATCGGGTGGTTTTATACGACCATATCGGCAGCAACCTCCAGGAGTATGTCTACCGGATCAAGGCGGTCAATGCCGGCACGTACCAGATTCCGCCGATTTTGGCCCAGGCGCTCTACGAACGTTCGGTGCGGGCGTATGCGGGCGGCGGAACGATATTTACAATTACGAAATAGAAGTAAGGGTCAAAGATTTGGAAAATATCACCACAGAGGCACAGAGAGCGCAGAGATTATTTTTCTTTTTTTCTTTTGCCTGAGAGGGGCAAAAGAAAAAAGCAATCTGCTCTAAGCAAAAATCAATACGGCTATAACGCAGAGTTTATTTCTCCCTGTCGGCCTCTCAACGACAGGGAGAAAAATAATTCTCTCTGTGCCCTCTGTGCCTCTGTGGTGAATAATTAATTGCTTAACAAAAAATTTGTTACCAAAAATTGTTATATAAAATATCAAAATTATTGAAACAGTTTCGACTCCATTATCGGAGTTTGAGTGTCGCATTATTGTTTGCTTTGCTTTTGCTGGGATTCCGGCTCTGGCCGTCGACGCCGCTTATGGAGCGGCACTCTTCTTCACTGGCTTTTTACGATCAAAATCAAAAACTATTGCGCCTGACCTTGTCGTCCGACGACAAATACCGGCTTTGGGTGTCGCTTTCAGAGGTCCATCCCGATTTGATCAAAGCAGTTCTGTTATACGAAGACCGCTGGTTTTATTTTCACCCCGGAATCAATCCCTATGCGCTTGGACGGGCCGGGTATGAAACTTATTTTCAAAAAACCCGCCGTTTGGGCGGCTCAACCATCCCCATGCAACTGGCTCGGATTATCCATGGCCTTTCGAGTAAGACACTCGCGGGAAAATGCAAACAAATCGGACTGGCTTTATGGCTGGAGCTGCGCTATTCCAAAAATGAAATTCTGGAAGCTTATCTCAATTACGCGCCTTATGGCGGTAATATCGAAGGTGTGGCCGCGGCCAGTTTGATCTATTTTGCCAAAAACCCGCGCCAACTGACCCTAAATGAAGCTTTGACTTTGGCGGTTATTCCGCAAAGTCCGGGTATCCGCACCCAGGATAATAAAAGATTGGCTGGAGCCCGGGAAATACTGATCAAAAAGTGGGAAGCTCTTTACGCTATAAACGAAGAAGAAAAAACGTTTTTACAAACTGCGCCTGAATTTAAAAGGCCCAAAGATCTTCCTTTTCGCGCACCTCATTTTACAGACCTGGTTTGGCGATTGAGTTCCTCTTCCCGGAAAAAAACAGTCGAAACCACGCTTGATCCGGATTTGCAAACCTTGCTGGAAGACCGCATCCGGGGCTATCTGTCGCAAAACAACCTCTATGGAATCAGGAATGCCGCTGGTCTGCTGTTGGATTACACCACCATGGAGGTGAAGGGGTTTGTAGGTTCGGCTGATTTTTTTAACGATGAAATCGAAGGCCAGGTTAACGGCGTAATGGCCAAACGATCGCCCGGTTCCGCGTTAAAGCCTTTTATCTATGCTTTGGGCATTGAACAGGGTTTGATTCATTCGCAGACTTTGATGAAAGATACACCGGCCAGTTTCGGCGCTTATGCGCCCGATAATTTCGACGGCCATTTTTCCGGCCCGCTTTCGGCCCAAGACGCCTTGATCCGCAGCCGCAATATTCCGGCGGTTTATATTGCTTCCAAGCTGTCGGATCCCGGCATATACGGTTTATTAAAAAATGCCGGCATTGCGAATCTGCGTTCCGAAACCTATTATGGGCTTTCGCTTGTTTTAGGCGGCGCCGAAGTCAGTATGTTTGAATTAAGCGGACTCTATGCGGCCTTGCCCAATAAAGGTCGGCTAAAACCGATCAAGCTGCTCAAAAATCCTAAAAAAGATACGGGCACCGCCCTATTAAGCGAACAAGCCGTTTTTATTGTTCTGAAAATGTTGGAGAATAATCCGCGGCCCGACTATCCCAAACGGTATTCCTGGATTAAAAACGATCTGGCGGTTTACTGGAAGAGCGGCACTTCTTACGGGTTTCGCGATGCTTGGGCTGTCGGAATCTTCGGCCCGTATGTATTGGCGGTTTGGATCGGGAATTTTGACGGCAGCGGCAATCCGGCTTTTATCGGGACCAAAGCAGCAGCGCCGCTCTTTTTTTCCATTATCGACGCCATACGCGCGCAGAAACCCGGGCTGCGAGAGCCCATCATTATGCCGCCCAATGTCAAAGAGATCCGGGTCTGCGCCCTTTCCGGTCAACTTCCCAATCCTTTTTGCCCGCATACGAAGCCGGCCTGGTTTATTCCCGGAAAATCACCCATTGACTCCTGTCAAATTCATCGCGAGGTCAGGATCGATCCGCGAACAGGTTTGCGTTTGTGCAACCGGACGGATCAAAACGTTAAAACAGAGGTTTATGAATTCTGGCCTTCCGACATCATGCGCATTTTCAATGCCGCCGGAATTCCACGCCGCCTGCCGCCGCCCTTTGCAGCGGAATGCGGCCCGGATATGGACCGTTTCGATCATAAGCCGCCCCAGATCGTTTCACCGCGGGAGGGTCTGGACTATTCTTTAAGGCCTAACGATCACGGCAAACAGACCATCAGCCTTGAGGCTGTTTTGGATGCGGGTGCCCGTAAAATATTCTGGTTTCTGGACGACCGGTTTTTGGGAAGCGCCGAGCGCGGCAAGAGCCTGGATTGGCAGGCCCAACCGGGACGATACATCCTGCGGGCGGTGGATGATTTGGGAGGGGCGACTTCACGCTTGATCGAAGTGCAAATGGAAAATTAAGCATGAAGCAAATGATTTATGCTTAATTTTATCAATGCTTTCTTATGGATTGAAGCCAGAAAAAGATCGGATAAAGTTCACTTACAAACTCATAAATACCACGTTCCGCGTCAGGTGGTTGGCGTAAAACGCCAAGCTGTTTCATTTTTTGCAAGAAATTATTCAAAACTTTAGCTTCAGTCTGCGAAAGCCGTTTTCTTAATTCATCTTTTGAAAAAAGTATTTGCGGAGGATCGGCTATTTTTCTGAGAATACCGCGGTACCGATCGCTTTTTATGGCATCCAGCACTTTAGGTTCTATATATTTAACGCCAATAACCTGGGCAGCCAGCATAACGCCTTCGGTTGCATCTTGTTTATCGATTGATCCGTCTTTATCTACCTTGAAAACAGCATCTCCGATCTCATGTAAAAATGCGGGATAACCGCCGGAAAAACGCCATAACAATAGCATGGCATCCTTCTCTACCTTTACATTGACTTTACCGAAGGCCTTTTCGTAAAATTGGATTGTCTCTTTTTCATTGAAACGATCAATGTTAATCAAACTGAAAATTCTATCCAGTGAAGGTTGCGATTCAATTAATTGACGTCGACGTTCCGGTAGACCGACCAGTACAAGAGTTAGCGGTAAAGAGGCATGGCTTGTGGCGATTTCATCGATCGTACTTTTAAGCCAGTGAGCAAACCGGGGTTCGGTTGCAAGCCCATTAAGGTCATCTAAGACCAACATGAACCCTTTTTTTTGCGAGCCAAGGCGTTCCAAAAGATTACGCAGAACCGGCGCGAAATCGCTGACCGCTTTAGCCAGATCTTGTTTTGAAGCTTCAAATTGAAGGCTTACTCCGAAAAGGCCGACTTCTTTAATATGAT
>RPPU01000098.1 GCA_003819975.1 Desulfobacteraceae bacterium | reverse complement strand
CCGGTGTCGCTATTTTTACAGGAGCTACTACAAACCGCCGGGTTTGATGTGTTTGTTCACGACAACGATCCGCCGGTTGACCCCAACCTGTTTTTAACACAGGCGTTTATGATGACTTGCGGTGACACCCTTCCCGGGGGCAACGACGCGCAATGCGGGGAACCCGAGGCCCTGTGTGCGTCAACAGGTGGGGAGCTTTTGGTCAATGGGGAAATATTCGAGCAATCGCCGAATTACTCTTTTTTGTGCGGTGAAGCCCTTGCGCAATGCGGGGAGGATTTCGCTTTTGCCGGGCAATATGACAGCATCAATTTGACGCCCATCGAATACGATATCCCGCCCGTAGGCTACTGGGGCATGGTGTTTTTCGTAGGCGGTGCCGCAACGCGTGACCCTGGCACAAACGAAATCACGGAAATCGAAACCGCGTCTATTCCGGCGGCGCGGAAACTGGAATTTAAAAGAATTATTTTGCGCTATAAACCAATGGCATCATGGGCTGGGCTTGTGGTGGCGTATGGTTAAGATAAACGTGAATATATCCCTTGTTTGGGATTTAATAAAATTGACATTACCTTTTGGAGGTTTCAAATGATAGATTACGCGGCGGAATTTGTAAATTATACCGGGGCATTTCCTGACATCGAGGCGGTCAACGTATCGGCACCGGGCGCGGGGGATGGCACCGAGTTTATCGCGGCCATGGTCAACGACATTTGGGGACGGGCTCAGGCGCTGATGAACTACGCCGGGCTTTCCCCTGATGGCGTCACCGAGGCAGACGGAACCGCGCAAATCCTTGACGCAATCGCGCAGGGGTACGGCGTTGGGCCGGGTATCGGCGTCATTTACTGGAAAAACGACACGCCCGCTGTGTGGGGTGATAGGGTTCTACTTTTCCAGGGGCAGGAAATTTTAATCGCAACTTACGCCCGGCTTTTTGCGGCGGTGTATTGTGGCGATGCCACTAACGCGACGGCCCCGGCATTTTACGCAACCAACGGCGCGGGAGTACGGACGACACCGGGGGCAGGGGGAACGCACTTTGTCATCCCCGATGCGCGGGGGTTGTCGCTTAAAAACATCGGCGACGCCACGATTTCAGCGCGGGTGAAAACGGGCCCGGTGAGCCTGGGGAGCGTGCAGGAAGATCAGATGCAGTTGTTGACGGGGAGTACAAATGATAATATGGTATCAGATGATGGTATTACATATTCGGGAGTATTTAGCGATAGCGTACAGGGTGCTAAGGTATTCGCATTTAACGCTGGAGTTAGCAAAAGTACTACTGATACGTTTGATTTTAAATCATCAAATTCCCCCGACGCTCGCACATCCGCAACGACCGCAGGAAATACCCGCGATTCCACGCTCGGAACAAATTTCGGGATAACTTATTAAGAGGGAAATTATGAAAAATATAATAACACAACAAATCGACGGACATCAAATCATTACCCGCATCGAGGGCGCGGGCGGGCTTATCGACCCCGAGGCAACGCGGCGGCGGGTGGCAGTTGAAATCGAAAAGACGGATGTTGCCAAGCAAATTAACGAGCAGAAATCCATGATGGCAGTCTATGCCCGTCAAGCGTATCAGGCGTCAAAGAATCACAGGACGGCGAAGACTGAAGCAGAAAAACGCGGGTTTGAAGATGAGTACCGGCTTAGGCACGCGCAATCAAAAGAGATTGAAAAAATCCTGGCCCCACTTGCGGTTGAATATCAGAAAAAGTTCCGCGAAATGGTGACCGAGTACGCGGTGTATTTTACCCCGAAAGAGGGGGAGTACATCGTCGAAGACGCCGAGGCCGCCGATGCTGAATTGAAAATGATAGCCGCAACGCAAGCCGGGAGGGTGCTCAAAAAAGACCTTTCTGAAATCGTCGATAATCGCGGGAAGGTGTATTACAAGAAAACAAGCGGCGAATGGTTCCGGTTCGAAATGCGGAAGCTTGGCGACACCGCACCGTCGGGGGCTGTACTTGACGCGGATTTGACGGACGCGCAACGATTGGAGATTATGGAACATGACACCAAGCTCCGAATCGCCGCGCTTAAACCCGCTGAACGCTTGGCCGAACGCGACGTGATTATTGACGGGCTCGCCCATCGCGCCGACGCCATGCGGGGGAAACTCGACATCCAGGGTGACAAGGACGCATTAGCCAAGGCCCGGGCGTGGTATGATACGGAAAAGGGGAAGGTTGAGGCGAAGTATGCGTAAGTAAACCCGTGACCATGCAAAATAAAGCCCCCGGTTATCCGGGGGCTTTTCTCATTAAAATTATTATGGTTGCGGCATTTACTTTTTCATACACACCACCTCCCTTAAAATGTCATCATTTTGGTAGTACCTGAAACAAAATGACTTGTCAACTTATTTATCAAATCAGTTTTATAATACTGCCCCTCATAGAAAAAATAAACACAATCCCCATACAACAGCGGTTGCAACCTTGTCCGGTGAAAGTTCCCGGTGTCGCTGGTTCCGTCGCCGGTGTAGATGCGGACGTGCTCGGTTACGGTGTTTGACGCCGTGTTGTGCTGTAAGATCCAGCCCGTGGTGCAATCGATCCAGTACAGATAACTGGTGTGGATACCGACGGGGATGATGTTATTTTGTACGGGCCTGTACGCGGCCATGGCAAGACCGTTTTCGGTAAGGGCCGTACCGCTGAACGCGTATCCGTTTTGACTGTACCATATTTCCCCCGCTTTTTGCCACTCCTTCGCGCCGTTGAAATAGTTAGTGGCCCATGAAACGGGAGCGCCATTTATTAGCCCCGTCCGGGTCGTGGTGTTGACTTCGTGGGCAATCAGCCCCGCTTCAATAACCGCGTGGGGGTTTACGATGGCGCCGGTGATGGTGTACCATTTCCCGACGGTTGAGCACGCGTAGAGATTGCCGTCGACGACGCGGATTTTATCGGTGATGTATTGCCGAGACGACCAGGTGCCAAGCTCGGAATTGTTCTTATAAATCAGCGTGTAATTGGCCGCAAGCGCCCCTTTATCGTATGCCTCCGCCGGGGGGACGTTTCGGACGGTGTATATATCGACGCCGATTATGGTTATGTGCTCGGGCGTGAAGGGAAGCGCCGTGACGGATGTTTCCTGCGCGTACTCGTTCATGGAGAAAAGCTCCGCGCCGTTGGAATAATGGGCGGATTTTGCCTTTAGTGACGCGTCTTCCTTCCATGTCCAAACCACCGCGCCGTCGGTGAATTTCATGCCGGTACTCTGGAGGGCAAATACAGCCGGGCCGTGGTCGGTGGGTGGATCCCCGGGGTCAATCTCAACCGGGCCGGGCGTGGGGTCGGTGACGACGACGCGCTCGTTATCACCGCCGCAAGCGGTGAAAATCCATACCAAATACATAATCATGGCGATAAGCCCGGCGGTAAACCACCAGGGGACGCCGCGTGTTTTGTGGGTGATCATCTCGTTTCCTCCTCGTAAAAGGTGATTGACTTTAGTACCCGTGGTGTGGTGAACACGGGCAAATATTTCATGGTATTCATGAGAAATTCTCCGGCCTCTTGAATTTTTACCGTCACCACCGCGCCGTCGTATTCCACCCTTGCGAACCGGGTTTTGGTTTTTTGTGGCCCCTCGGTGATGAATCCGCAACTATTGTAATAAGTATCGCAGACGCCGCAAAACCATAATTTTTCATAAAAACACCAATTAGATTTCAGGTTTCCGCAACTTGGGCACTGCATGGTGGACCTCCTCTAATTTTACTTGACATTCAAAACATTTATACAACTTTTTCGGCGGGGCGTCGGTTTCCAGGGTCATCACGGTTCCACATGGACACAGATACCGGTATTTATTGGCGCCGATTTTTTCAACTTTTGGCATAAGGCTATTTCCTGTTAGATTTTCTTCGCTGGCGCTCTAATTTCCTGCGCTTGCGTATAGATTTTGCGTTTTTTGTTCCGCTTGCACATTTTACGCGGTGATCGTCTTTAACCTTTTGTTCGGCGCGGTCCTGATTTATCATGGACTGTAATTCTGGTGGAATCTGTCGGTTTATCATTTCACCACCTCGCCGACGCGTCCGGTTATCGACATGGATACGATAACCGTGTTGATGTCGATTAGTAGCTCACTCATGTCGCCGATGCGACGGTTTAGGCTGTGAACCTGGACGACAAGCGCAAGGATGGCGCCAAGTAGTAAGCCGTATAATATGCCGTAAAATACGGGGTAGGATTTCTTCATGATTCGCCTCCATTTTCCAATAACTCCGGGTTTTCGTGGATGTTGCCGATGATTTCAGAGCGTTCCGCGTATGCTCTATTAATCTGATCAACTCCAACCATGAATCTATAACCATGATGATTATTCAAGGTTATTTCGAATCTCAAGTTTAGCCATTCAATTACATCCCCCTCATAAATCTCTTTTCCGTTTTTGTCGCGGAGGCCGGTGAATTGTTCGGGTAACATTTGTTCATGGGAAAAAATAGTACTTAATCTCGTGTTTTGCCCGTGGACATTTATAAACTTTCCCGTTGGCAATAATGTCAACTGATCTTCCGCCATTTCTTCCGCTGAAAACATTTTTTTCATGCCGGAATGCCATGCCCTGAATTTTATTTCTCTCATAGCTTCCCCCCGTACTCCAACCAAAGATTATTGATTAAATCCTTCGCGTCGGGGTAGGTGAATAAAAGACTTTTCCGGTAACTTGACGCGGCGAAAAATGAATCCATGCCGTTGTGATACGCGGCGCCGTCGGCGTACATATAGTACCAGTCCGCGCGTTTGAGTAGTGCAACGTATTCGTCTTGTTTTGCTTGTGGTATTAGCATTTTGGTTTCCCCCTTATTGTTATGGTCGCGCACATGGCGCTTAATGTAAATACTTAATCTCACCGTTTATAATCTCAGCGTACCCGCGAATAAGTACCCGCGCGCCGGTGTTGATTGAAAACATGAGAAGATGAGCAATCGGAAATTGTCCGGTTTCAACGTCGCGTTGGGAGATGGCGAAGGTGGTCATATCATACCCCCACGCTCGGCGTCAAGGATACGGCCCATAAGGCGAAGGTCATCAAGCAACCGCGCCGGAATTGGCCTTGATTCGATGGCTTGCATTTTGTTGACGTACGCGACAAATCCGGCTTGGCCGTGGTCGCAGGATAAAAATTCTTGCAACTCGTTTGCGAAATGGGCGCAATCGGCGCGGCCCGTTCCCCATGATTCGTCAAGGCTAACCTCGGAAATCATGCGGGCGGCTTCTGTGATGAGGCGCTGGGCTTCGATTAGTTTGGTGGTGTTTTGGGGTTTCATGTCTTAATACCTCGCTCGATGATTTCTGATTCAAGTTTTTTGTCGTTTATGCACCTTAACCATTCCTCGGTTGTGCATGATACGCGGACACCGTTTAAATATGTTTCGCGTTCGGCGTATGCTTGCATTATTGGTTTTTCCATTACGATTCTCCTTTTTATAATAGCCGGGGTTTCCCCCGGCGGGGTTGCTTTATGCGATCAACTTGGTTGCTTCGTTAAACTTTTCAACCGCTTTTGATTCGTCTTTGCAGTTGATGATGGTTACGGTTTCGCTTGCGTCGATGTCGTAAATTCCAACCGCATAGCCGCGATCGTTTATAAAGATTCTGTATTCCATTCCGTTTTCTTCGTCGGTTTTGATTTTTATTATTTTATTCATTTCCGTATCTCCTTTATTCTTTATGTTTATAATATATATACACTATCGTTATAAGTCAAGCGTTTTATCACTTTTTTTTCGTGTTGACAGATTTTTTTTGCATTTTATTATTACCTCATGGGCACAAAGGAAAGGGACATAATCAATGAAGTCTTGCGGAATATGCCGGAGAATCAGCGGCTTTTTCGCATCAATGCCGGGATGGGCTGGGCCGGGCGCGCGGTTAAGCATGGGAATATCACCGTCATAAAAAACGCGTTCCCCTTTCATGGCGCGCCGGAGGGGTGGCCGGATATATGTGGATTCGAATCGAAAACGATAACCCCCGACATGGTTGGTGAAAAAATTGCAATATTCAAGGGCATAGAAATCAAGGCAACCGGGAAATTATCACCGAAACAATTACACTTTAAGGAAATGATTTTGCGGATGGGGGGGATTTTTGAGGTCATAACCTCTTAAACACCACCCTATACGCAAACCTCACCCGCCTCCATAGCGGTTGCTTAATCGCGAAGTCCATAAACTCCGTCAGCGCGTCAATCTTGATTTCAGCTTTCAGTTTTCGCGTGTGGCGGCGTGATTGCTTGGCTTGACGTGTGCTCATTTGATACCTCCATTTTATAGGGTAATCTATCCCAAAATTCCGCGCGCTTGCCGGGGTTCCATTGTGTTATGGGGCGGTAATAGCCGACAACGCGGGAGTAGATTTCACACGGGATTGATTTCATTTTTAGCCTCCATGCTCCTGTCGTATGATTCGACCATCGCAACTGCGACCGCCGCGACCTGGATAAGCTCTTTTCTGTATTCGGAATAATCGCCCGTTGTTTTGTATTCGGCAAAATGTGCCTCACATGTGGCCTTACAAACTTCCCCAAACTCCTCGCCGAGAATTGAAAGCCATTCAACCGGGGCATGGTTTTGTTCACCCCATTTTTGATCCTGCTTTGTGCGTTCACGCTGAATTTCGCACAATATTAAATTTTGTTTTTCGATGTTCATCTCATCGCCTCCCTATAATCCTTAATAACCGCCTTGCGCATTCTTGCCTCCTTTATTCTGAAATATACCCATTTGGGATCATATTTTTTCTGCCTTGCTATTTCGTGTAATAATGGAATATTGATTGTTTTTCTGTCTTCGCTTGTCAATTCATAATAAACCCACATCGGCTGGCGCTTTAACGACTCCGCTATTTTCAGCAGTTCCCCCACGGGGCCGGGGCTCATGTCGCGCTTGTATTCAAGGATGGCGGCGCCGATGCGGTCTTGTATTTCGCGCTGATCGTCGGGCGCGCGCTCTGCCATGGGTACGGGCCTGGGGGCTTCCACAAGGGCGGCTGGGATGACTATCATGGGCTTACGGGCGTCGGTAACGGACTTGTCGGGGTTGTGCTGGCACGTCGCGCAATTCCCTTTATCGCAGTACATGAAATCAAGGTGAGGGCACAGGATGACATTTTTCTGTTTCTTGTCGCGCTTGCGCTTGTCCACGCCGTCGAAGTTCCATGATATTTCCGGGACGTAGTGGAGGGGCACGCCGGGGTAGCGGTCGTCCTGGTGTTCCAAAATATTATTGACGTGGTCGAAGAACAGCGCCTCCTCTTTCCGGTAGCCCGTCACGCCGTCACGAAAGGGCCGGAGAACGCGCCCGATGGCTTGCATATAGAGTGCCCTGGATAACGTCGGGCGAATCGTTGCCCCGTACTCCACGCGCGGGATGTCGATGCCATAGGTGAAAATGTCGCACCCGGTAAGGCCGTCAATCGTACCGGCGGTAAGGGCGGCTACAAGTTCGGCGCGGCGCGTGTCGGTCATAGTTGAATCGATGTTGTGAAAATTGAAACCCTTGTCCCGGAACCGTTCGGCGGTGTGGTCGGCGGATTTTATCGACCGGCAAAATATCAACGCGGGTTTTCGCGTTCCGTTGGGGTTGACGCCGTACTTGGCATAATGCCCGACAAGTTCCCCGTACACTTTCCGGCGTTTTAATAGCTCCTCTAATTGTTCCTCATCGTAGTCGGTTCCCCGGACTTTAAGGGATGACAGCCCTTCAAGCGGTGGGGAAAAGTATCGCAAGCCCGACAGGTAGCCCTGCTCGGTAAGTTCTGGTATCGACGGGCCGGTGATAAGTTCATCGTACACCCCTCCGGCCTTGACTGACAACCCCCGTCCGTCGCCCCGCTCGGGGGTTGCGGTGAATCCTATTATTTTCGTGTGCTCGGGTAATCGCTTAACGATTTCGATTTGACGGTCTAAGGTGAGGTGGCATTCGTCGAAGATAATTAAATCCGGCCATCGCTTGATTTTATCGTAGCGCCTTATAAGGGTATCACTTGACACAAGGTGAATCCGAAACGCGTTTGATTCGGCGCGTCCGGGTTTTATCATGTTGTGCGGGACGTTCCATTTCAAAAGGTGCGCGGATGCCTGGGTCAATAATTCTTTCCGGTTTACCAATATCCACGCCGTTTTGTGCTTGCCGTAAACTGATTCACACATCGCGGACATGACCGGGGTTTTCCCGCCCCCGGTGGCAAGCTGGATGCAGACGGCGCGGGAAGTGGTGAGGGCTTGGCGGGCCTGTATATATAAGCCCTGCTGGTAATCTCTAAGGGCGTTCACAACAACCTCCCCAGCTTCTCCTCATCCGTCATGTCCGCCTCCATCTTTTTAATCAGTCCCGCGAATACCGAACAGCGTCGGTTTTTGTTTCCGGGGAAACCTACTTGTCGGGATAGTTCTAAAAATCCGAGGTGGCGCCGGAATAGTTTATTATAGCCGTTATCAAGGCCGGTTATGCGTTTGATGTAATGATGATCGTTGGCGATGGCGACGTTTACCTTGTCCACAACCCGGATGCCGCAATGGGCGATTGCCATTTTGTGCGCGACGATTTCGGGGTAGTCAAGCGGGCGGGATTGCTCGTTGTCCTCATCGGCGGTTTCGGTATAGATACGGTTTATACATTCCCCGATACTCACGCGCTCCCGGC
The DNA here is from genome assembly GCA_003819975.1 of Desulfobacteraceae bacterium. The sequence continues at coordinate 1,985 of RPPU01000098.1, read as the reverse complement.
GGTTGGTCGATGCGGTGTAGACCTCGATGACCTCATCCATGATTCTATTGATGATTTCCTCGGTTTCGTCCCGGTTGGCTTCGGAGCGGCTTATGCTGTAATATTTATCAAGCATTTGTTCGATTTGCGCCTCACTTGGCGCGTCGGTATTTGCCCATACCACCATGTACGCGGCGGCAAGTAGCATTTCGGCATAGCTTGACCGGTAATCCCTTGTGTTTTTGGTTTGCGCGACATGGACGATTTTGTCGGCAAGGCAGATAATTGTTTTTAATTTCGACCACGCAAGGGCGCGGATTTTTTTACAGTTTTCGACATTGAATATTTCTTTTAATTCTTTTTCGATTTCCTGCCATGTTAGCCCCGACATTTTGGGCGTGACGAAATGAATCCGCAATATCCGGTTTTCGTCCTGTACGTTTTCGATGGTGGGGTCGGTACTGGCAAGGGCGAAAATGCTATTCATCTTGTAGTTTACATAGCCGCCGTCTTTTGTGCCTTTGAATGCGTCGGGGCTATTGCTGGAATAGTTCGACCGGATGAAAGCGAGGATGTCCTCAAAGTTCATTTTCATTTTATCGTTTTCTTTTCCGGCTTCTTCGAATACCACGGCGCGGTTATCGCGTCCGATTTTGGAGCGTATCCCGGCGGTCGAGGTCGTCCGGGTATCGGCCCAGATGCACCCGGTTATGGGCCCGATGATAAGCTCCTGGACCTTGGATTTCCCCGTGCCGGACGCGCCGGTTAAAAGCACGGATGGGCGATAATGGAGGGCGCCAGAGAATGAGGCAAGCACAGACCAGCCCATACAGCGCACGGCATCAGCGGGGGTCTCGAAGGATAGTCGGAACATGATTTTCTTCGCGGCATCAAGTAGCGCGGTGTCAGCGTGCGGGCCGTCAAGTCCGGAATCGACGCGGGGGAGTTTTAAATAAATCTTGTTTTCGTCCCATTCCCCGAACGTCTTACAGCCGTCGTGGTAGCTGATTTTGTCACCGTCACACCATGCACCACGACCGCGGACCAGGGTGTCGTCGAAATCTTTGTTTTCTGATAACCGGATAAGGTCGTCAATCGCCCAATCCCAGGATGTCTTGCCGTCGTCGGTCTTGTAGTTGTCCATCCAGAAGCCACGGCTTGCAATGACAAGGAGCTTATTTTTAGATAGCCCGTCAAGGGGGGTTGATAGCAAGCGCCCGGCTTCGGTGATAAAATTCGCCTTGCCGTCGCCGCCGATTCCGAGGACTTTAAACGGGATGCCGCTTGTGTCACACGCGGGTGTCTCCGGTGTCTCCGGGGGCGCGGTGATGTAATCCGCCAAAGCGTCGGCGGTCATGACTTGCAGGGCTTCGATGATGTCTGCGCCGTCCGCCTTGACCGTGCGGGATTCCGGAACCGGCATTACTATTTTTGAGCCTGGAATCGCCGCTTGTATTGCGAGTGCGGCCTTGTATCCAGGTTGTGATTTCATCGGCATTTCAATGCCTGCCTTTTCGTGTCCGGGCGGGAATTTCTTGTGATCGTCGTCGGGGAAAATATACACATCACGCCCGGCAACGGGTGACCAATCGGCAAGGTGGGCTTTCCCGGAACCGCCGGACCATGAAACGGGCACGAACGCGGGCATCGCTCGGGCGGCCTCGGCACATTTGGCGCCTTCGACGATAAGGACGGGGAGCGTGGACTCGATGGCTTCATGGAGGTTATACACCATCACCGGCGCGCCGAACCATTTTAGTTTTCCGTCGTACCAAAAAGTTATAATGTTTTTGCGTTCGCCCTCTTGTTCAAACCTCACGTCAAGGCCGATTACGTTCCCGTCGCGGTCGTGATATTTCCATTTTCCGGCGTATTCACCCCAACCTTTTTGCGCGGCAACTTCGACGATTTTACGGTTGAACTCCTCACGCCGGTCGTCGGGGAAGGGGAGCGGGTGCTTGTCGTGCTTGGGTGCGGGCGGTTGCGGTGGTGCGGCTTGCTTGCTT
>RPPU01000097.1 GCA_003819975.1 Desulfobacteraceae bacterium | reverse complement strand
GCCAGGATCGCGACGGCCGTTTCCGGGGTATTGATGATGGAGTCGCACTGGAAGCGGCCGTTCTGGCGGTCGCCCAGGTTGATCGAGCGGATGCCGTAAAAAGGAGCTTCGCGCACGGCCGCGCTCGAATTGCCGATCATGAATTCGGCGTGTTTCAGCAGGACCAGGAACGACTCGAAGCGCAACGAGGGGAAAATCCGGAAGCGTTTGTCGTTGCGCAAAGCCTCCAGTTGTTCGATGATGATTTCGGAACCGGGATCGTTATTCGGGTAAATGGCGACATAGTTGCGGTCGGATTGTTTCAGGGTCGCAATGATTTCCTTGCTGCGCGCCATCAGATTCTGCAAGCTGCTGCTGACAGGATGATAGGTGAAGAGGGCATAGCGCTCAAAGGGAATTTCATAATAGCGTTTTACTTCTTCCAAAGCGGGCAGGGTATCGGACGACATCAAGTCCAGATCGGGCGAACCGATCACGAAGATATTGGCCGACGATTCGCCCATGTGCAGGAGACGCTGCTTGGCTTCGGTATTGGCCACGAAATGCAGATGAGCCAGCTTGGAAATGGAGTGGCGGATGGATTCATCGATGGCGCCGGAGATTTCACCGCCTTCGATATGGGCCACCAGGATGTTGTTGAAGGCGCCGACAATGGCGCCGGCCAGGGCCTCGGCCCGGTCGCCGTGGATGACCAACAGATCGGGTTTTTGCAAACCGATATAGCTGGTCAAGCCCTGGATGGTATTGGCCAAAATGCAGTCCATGGTGTCGTTCGATTTCTGATTGATGAACTTGAAAATGGATTTAAAGCCGGCTTTCTCGACTTCATCCCCGGTATTGCCGTACTTGGGCAGCACGTGCATGCCGGTGACGAAGATATGCAGGATGAATTCCCCCGCCAAATCCACGGCGCGCATCAACGATTTCAATTTTCCGAAATCGGCGCGCGTGCTGGTTAAAAAAAGAATTTTTTTAGGCATGTTCGATCTGCTTCCAGGCGAGTTGTTCGTTTTTAGAGACGGCGCAAACCAGTCTGCAACCGAGCAGGCTTTCATAGTGTTCGGCCTTGATTTCTCCGGTGCCGGGCCGTTTAACCCAAATATTGTCCGAATTCAGGGTTTCGCCGGCACGGATGTCGCGCAAGGAAACCACGCAGGCGTAAGCGAAATCGATGGTGGGTTGTTCTTCGGGCAAAATCCGTTTATGCCCGCCGCGCGCCAGGTAAATGGCGCGGCTGCCTTGGATCAAGTCCTGCAATTCGGCTGGATTCATGGAGATCGGGATATCCGGTCCCGGCCAGTTTTTATCCGCGGTGAAATGGCGTTCCAGCAGACAAGCGCCTAGGGCCGCGGCTCCCAGACAAGCGTAGTTGTCCGGAGAATGATCCGAAAGGCCGACAACGGCATCGGGAAAAGCGGCCTGCAACTCGGCCAGAGCCCCCAAGCGGATTTTATCGTAAGGAGTCGGATAGAGACTGGTGCAGTGCATCAGGGCAAACGGGACGCCGCTGCTCCGGAGAATTTTAACCGAGCGGTCGATCGAGTCCAGGTCGTTCATGCCGGTGCTGAGAATCACGGGTTTGCCGTAAGCGGCAATATGCTTAACCAGCGGATGGTTGTTGCATTCGCCCGATCCGATTTTAAAGGCGGGGACTTTCAGGCGCTGCAGGCGTTCGGCGGCGGACCGCGAAAAGGGCGTGCTGAGAAAGATCATACCTTTGGATTCCGTATATTGTTTCAGCAGGCTTTCTTCTTCTTCATTCAGGGCGCAGCGTTGCATGATTTCCCAGATGGATTCGCGGGCATTGCCGGGCACAACCCGGTTGGGAATCATTTCATCATCAATGATATGGCACTGAAATTTGACGCACTCGCAACCCACGGACCGGGCCTCGTCGATCAGGCGGAGCGCCTTGCGGAAATCCCCTTCATGGTTGATGCCGATCTCGGCGATGACCAGGGGGGGATTTTCGGGTCCGATTTTACGGCCGGCTATTTCAAAGGTATTCATAAGATAGCAGTCAGAAGTTAGAATTAAGAATTAAGAGAATAGGGTCATTTTAAAAAAGAGAAATTTTGCCTATCTGAGCCATTTTTTTGTTGGTATTGCATGAGCAGATCGGCGATCAGAAAGTCGAATTCGTTGTCTATATCCCAGGAGCGTTCCGGCGGCATGACATAGATACGCGTATGAGCCGGGTAAAAGGTTTGCTCGCGCATGAATACGGCTGTTTTAATCAAGTAAAGGGCGCCGTTGAATTCGTAAGCCGCGGGATGTTCCGTTGAACGTGTCCGACTTTCCGGCAGCAAAGGACCGGTCAAGATCCCTTGTGCGTCCGCGTTTTGCAGCCATTGCAGACGCCGGGTGTAGCGGGTCACGCCGACCACGGCATCGGCGTCGGTTTCATCTTGAAGGCCCAGGATATCGCGGAGATCCCGGCAGGAACGGAACGGCGAGGTGGGCTGCAGCAGTAAAATCAAATCAGGACGGTAATGATCGTGATGATCCAGCCAGTCTACGGCGTGCCGCACAACCGCTTCGGAGGTCGCATCGGCGGCAGCCAGGGCCGAGGGGCGCAGGAAAGGAACTTCAGCGCCCCATTCCTTGCCGACTGCGGCGATTTTTTCGTCTTCGGTGGAGACCATCAACCTTATGTTTTCCAGGTTGGCATGCCGGACCGCTTCCAGGGTCCAGGCCAACAGCGGTTTGCCGGCCAGCATCTTAATATTTTTGCCCGGCACCCGCGTTGAACCGCCGCGAGCCGTGACCAGCGCCAAGATTTTTCGATTCGGGTTCATTTAGAGACGGGCGCAGACCGGCCGTGAATGCAAAGCGTTCCGGTCGGGATCATGGGTGCAGTCCTCGGATGCGTCCTTTCCGGCCGGTGGATCGGCTTGGGACAGGATTTGATATTTCAGCCAATCCAGTTTTGTGCGGATTTGAATGGATTGTTCCTGTTTTATCCAAAATCCTTCCGCCCGACCTTGGGCAATCGTTTGATCCAAGAAATCGACGATTGTACTTTGAAGCATAAGCAAAGATCCGTCCGGTTGGAATATATCCGGAAAATCCTGTCGCCCCAAAATCGGATTTCCGTTCAAACAGTTGATCAGGCGGCCGTTTTCATACTTCCAAAGACCTTCCGGCGGCGGAAACGGTTCATACCGGTCAAAGGAAGGACCATGGGCCAAGGTTTGATCGGTTTGGACCAGACCGGCCGAGTTTTCACGGATGCGGAGCGGGAATCGGTTGAGCGATCGACCAGGTTCCAATTCCCGGAAGTCGTCCTGGAAAGCGCCGGTTTCGTCCAGTAAAACAATGCTGCTTTTTAAAAGCTTTGCTTGGGGCTGATGGCTTTCATTTATTAAATAAAATTCAGAAGCGCCGGTTTGTTTAAAAAGCCGGGAGCTCAGGCCGGAATAATCGGCATTGAATGCAACTCCTTCCAAAGTCGTATTTTCGGGCATTGATAACGACTCGCGACTGCCCGGAGTCGTCCGCGGAAGTTGAAACAGGATCCTGGCGGTTTGCGAGGTTTCCCGAATCCAAAAAAGAGAGGGCGGCGCGGTGCCGGGGATTTTTTCCAAAGCAACCAAGCCCGGTTTCACGGGATTGCGCACCGGCACAAACATCTCGTTCAATACCGGTATATATAACCCGGACGGACTTTCGGTTGCATCATTCGCAGCTTCCCAATCGAAATGAAAAGGTTTGCTCAGACAAAATTTGCCGGAAGCGGATTCACCGGGAAAAAATCGATTTATTCTTTCCAGATAGGGGAAAGGAGCGGTCCTTGCATCCAAAAAATGAACAAAGCGATATTGGGCGCAATAATTCCGATAGAGTTGACAAGGATGATCGACCGGGACCACTCCGCTCATTAAAACGGGCGGCCGAGCCGTTCGGAAGGTTTGGATGAAAGTCCGGATGGTTTGCGGAGCGATGAGCGGGTTCCGAAAGTTCAGAATCAGGGATTCATCCGGTTCGGCCTTGAAAACCAGTTCCAGGTGATCGATCGATTCCCTGCCGCCGACCGGCAGATAGGCCGGGGTATGCGACGCGATTTTGTGACGCATCCGTATGGGGGTCAATGCCATGCGTTCGGCCAGGTTACGAACTTCTTGGCTATCCGTGAAAACAAAAACAGATTCCGGACCGGTCGCACAAACGACCGTTTCGAAAAAACGGCCGATGAAGGCCCGGTCGTCAAAATGATCCCGGATCGGATCCTGAGCCGTCCAAAATATGGGAAGAATGGTCCGCATTATGCAGGATCGTTGGAAAAATCGAATAAATTGTTTTTAATGACTTCTTCGGCCAGATGGAAGTCATCGGGCGTGTCGATATCCAGCCATTGGATCGGATTTTCAAGAATGTGCAGATAATTTTTAGTCCGGCCGCCATAGGTCATGCTGTGAAACAATCCGGAATGTTTAAAAAAAATTTCTCCGGGCGATGGATCCGGGATTTTAGGGGAAGTCAACAACGGCTTCAGCTTCCGATCGAGCGATCTTTGAAAAAGAGAGCATGGGTCGTGGACTATTTTTTTTGCCGTATTCACTTGACTGTGTCCGTTTTGAGCTTGTTGCAAAAGAAAATTCAATAAAGCCACGGAACGAAAAGGGTGGGTGGGATAAAGGATGACGAGCACGTAGGGACGATATCCGGTTTCGCCTAATCGCGATAAAGTAAAGTTAATGGTGTCCAGAAGATTGGAGCGGTCCTGGGCGATCTCTTTAGGCCTTAAAAACGGTACGTCCGCGCCATAATTTTTCGATATTTCGGCGATTTCTTCATCATCGGTCGAAACCAGCACCCGATCGATTTTTTTTGTTTTTAAGGCTACTTCAATGGAATAGGCGATCAACGGTTTGCCGCAAAGTTCCTTGATATTTTTACGCGGAATACCCTTTGACCCTCCCCGGGCGGGGATGATCGCTAAAATTTCATGTTTTTTATCACAAGGACTCATAAAAATCGAGCAGACGTTCCAGAATTCTTTGTTCGCTCCAGTGCTCTTCCATGAAGGTTCTGGCGTAATCGCCCAATTGGCGGCGCAGATCGGGATCACGGCGGAGCATGTCCAGGGCCACTTTCAGTTCGGCTTTGGTGCGGGTGATAATCCAGGGCAAGCGGTCTGCGCCGGTAAATTTTTTGATCTGTTTGATGTTCCAATTGTCCAGGCCGGCGATCACCGGTTTGCCCTGGCTGAGCGATTCCAAGGAGGAAACGCCGAAATAACCTTGCATATGATCGAATATAATATGGCATTGGTTTTTCAAACGCAGACATTCCTTGTGCTCTGTATTTTCGATCACATCCAACTGTAGTTCGGGCGGCGAGGGGTCTTGCTGCAGTTCTTGGACCACCTCGATCAATTCCGCGGTGTTCTTCAGGTCTTTGCGGGTGGCGGATTGGCCGATCCGGACCGCGCCGTTTTCCGGGAGCGGCCCGGGCATAAAAAGCGAATCGTAGATCGGAACGATATTCGGCAGCCAAATCGCATCCGGCAGCAGCTTGAGCAAGTCGGGCGTGCTGACGATCGATTTTCTTTTCAAGCGCCGGTATCGGCGACGGTAAAAATCGGGATGGGCCCGAAAATGGGGATGGCCGTGATGGTGGTGAACCAATATTTTGCCTTTAATATAGTCCTTGATCCGGATAGAGCCCAGATCCAGGTTTTCGTCCGCGCCCATATGAAACTGAATCAGATCGGCTTGGTGCAGCACATCCCTAACCTCGTCCAGACCTTTGGCATCCAGGTCGGGTACATGCAGGTCTTTTTCAAATTCAAAGTTGTACCGGATCTGGGTGGTGATCAGGCGGCAGGAATGGGGTGTGTAGGTGTTGATGGCTTTGGTAAAAGCAATGCCCATGCCGGCCGGGTCATTTTCGGTTATCATCAGGATTTGCATAACGCAGCACCTTGGGTAAGAAAGTGAGAACGTAAAAACGTAAGAATGTGAGAACGTGAGAAAGTGCGAACGTGTGAAAATAAGAAAGTAAGAACGTTTGAAAGTGAGAACGTGCGAGCGTAAGGAATCGGGAATGCAAACATGATATTACGAGAACCTGCCTTTAAAGTATTTCTGTTTCGATAACGATTGTAATTCTATCATATTTTTTTTAAAGAAGTTAGCGTTCCTTTTCATCCGGGCGGCGGGCATAGCTCCGCCCTTTGAGTTACAGGGTTGGTTGTGGTTTAATATTTTGAAATCGTTACATTTTTTATCTTTTACGGGTTGAGCAGAGTCCGGTTTTCAACCCGGTCTATATGTCATATTTCCGGAGCTTAACCATGGCTTCGATGAACCCTTTGCCGTTATGCAGATGCCCGCGCCAGATTTCGGGCACCCACGTGCCCTGATAATCGGCGAACTCCGGCATGATCCGGTCAAAATTGATGTCACCTTCGCCGATTTGCACGCCCTCGCCGTCCAGGCCGTAGGCATCCGCGAAATGAATATGGCGGATGAACGGTTTGACGATCCGGATGTACTCGGTCAGATCGAGTTCTTTGGCATTGCAATAAAGCGCGGCATGGGAGAGGTCAAAGCAAAGATCGACCCGGGACTCTTTGCAAAACTCGGCTATTTCCCGCGCATCCATGAAATAATTGCCTTTCCATTGGCCGCCGAAATACCAAGGATAGGGCGGCAAATTTTCCAGCAGCAGTTCCACGCCTGCGACCCTGATTTCCCCGAGCGAACGCTCCAGGTTCCGGCGCAGAGTCTCTTCATTGAGTTTGGTATTGAGACTCATGGCGCCCGGGTGCACAATCACTTTGGGTTTGCCCTGGAAATGGGGAGCCAAGATGCGGGTCAAATCAATGGTGGTTTGCAGCAATTGGACGGACGTCGCGCGGATTTCCTCGCTGCCGCTGCACAGATCGAACAGACGGTCGCCGATATATTCAGGGGTATGCACGACCAACAGTTGCGGATTGGGCCCGTTCAGTTTGATGCTTAATTGAAAATCCTTTTCCGCCAAATGAAATTCGATTAACTTGGGATGAAAGGGGATGATCTCTTCCAGGTCGCTGAAGCGCGAGATCAAACCCCAGGGACACCGGAAGGAGTTGGTGAAATTCGACCGAAGGGTGCCGTCCAGATCTTCTTCCAGAAAGAAGTCGCCCGCCTGAAAGTCGCGCGATGCATTCAAGCCGATCAGTTCAGTCAAACGATTGGGCGCCAAACCCTTGCCCGGCCCCTGAACGCGAACCATGGCGCGCGTGATGCGCGTTCCGGCGGGAATCGCACAGTCCGCCATAAGACTTTTACTGAAAAGTTCGCGGTTCATGACTTCGCCGCGTAAAAGAAAGCGTTTTTCCTTGCCGATGGCCTGGTCGGCCACCCGGATATCGCGCACCAGACGCTTTAATTCATACGGCTCCAGGCTGATTTTATGGTCCGGTCCGCGCAGATGATGGTTCACGGTAATGTGTTTTTCTATGATGCAGGCGCCCATGGAGGCGGCAACCAAAGGAATCGTAATGCCGATATCATGACCGGAATAACCGACCGGAACCTTGAACCGGCTGAGGCGGTTGATCATGCGCAAATTAACTTCGCGCGGCCAAACCGGATAAACACTCCGGCAATGCAATAAAGCGAAATCGACGTTTTTGTCATTGAGCAGTTGCACGGCTTTTTCAATCTCGTTCCAGTAGGACATGCCGGTCGAGACGATCATGGGTTTGCCCAAACCGGCCACATGTTCGAGCAATTCGAGGTTGTTCAGGTCCGCGGAGGCGATTTTGAAAGCCCGCACGCCCAGGCGATCGAGAAAATCGGCGCTTACACGGTCAAAGGGCGTGCAGAGAAATTCGAGATTCCGCTCTTCGGCATAGGCCTTCAACTCTATGAAATGCTCCGGGCTTAGTTCCACTTCCTTGAGAATCGGAATCATGTATTGGAAATTCTGCTCATATTTCAAGGTGTCGTTCAGAACATCGTCGCGGTACAAACTGGGCAGATGGCGTTTTTGAAATTTGACGGCATCGACTTTGGCGGCGGCGGCCGTATCGATCAGTTTTTTGGCCAGCGTTATATCGCCGTTATGGTTGATCCCAATCTCGGCAATGATGTACGTGGGCTGTTCCGGGCCAATGGTTCGATTTCCGATTTTTATTGTTTTCATGGTTCTTGCCGCCTATAAGTCCGAAAGAGTCCAAATTTCGACCGCATCACCCAAGATTTTTTTTATCAAACCTTGAATCTCCGTTTGCCTGGCAAAGGAGGTGATCAGGATGGCATCCATGCTTTTTCCTTTTAATTCTTCAGGCGCCTGGATCGTTAATCCGTTGAAACGCAGGCCTTGTTTGTCCGGATTGCTGTCCACGATTGCTTCGATTTGCAAAGGGAGATCTTTGGCCGCGGCATGCACCACTTCGGCGGTCTCGGCCGCGCCGAACAAGGCCACCTTGTGTACGCCTTCGGCACAGAGGGTTTTTATTTTTTCCGCCACTTCACGTTTGGCGGCCGCATAAAGCTGGATAATATCGCTGGAATAATGCAACAGCAGAGAGATCAATTCGGCCTGTCCGCCGGGCGTCAAATGATAGCTTTGAGTACGATTGGTTTTACCGCTCATGGTGATCCATTTTTTTCCCTGCAATTCCTTCATGTAATTATTGACCATGGAGCTGCTCAGATGGGTCAGCTTGGCGATTTGATGCTGACTGATCCGGGTCTTATTGCGGATGGCCAGCAAGACCGAAAGCCGGCGGTAGAGCTTGTTGGGTAACAGGAATTTTGAGTTGAAAGGTTCGATCATGATCGTTTTGCTTTCTATTCCCGGGATTATCCATTCACTGATTGAATGATTAAGCAAATGTTATGCCATGGGCATATCATACGTAAAAACGATAGGTTAACGAATGTGAATCCATTTTTTCGTATTTTGAAAAAGAAAAAGATGTCAACAATCCGGCAGGATTTGCCGGGACACGAAAGTTTTTTAAAATCATGGGCTTTTCCTCCCAAAACATGAATTGTCCATTCAATGACTGGACGGTTGAAAGATCGACAGATCAGCTGAAAAACTTTAAAGAAAAAGGGTCCAAGGGGTCGAGGAACGTATGAACGTTAGAACGTGAGAAAGTGAGAACGTAAGAATGTAAGAATGTGAAAGGTGGGTCGATTTTTATATCTCGAAGAAGAATTCGATAACGATTACGAGAACGATAGCGACAACGATCCGGAAAATCTCAATCCATTTTTAAGAAAAGGTGTTTTTCAATCACTCGGAGTAATTCATTGGGATCGATCGGTTTGGGCAGATAGTCATCCATGCCGGCTTGCAGGCAGCGCTCCTGGTCGCCTTTCATGGCGTGGGCGGTCATGGCAATGATCGGGATCCGATGGTTGGGCACCTTAGATTGCGGATTGCGGATCATTTGGGTGGCTTCAAAGCCGTCCATCTCCGGCATTTGCACGTCCATGAGCACCAAGTCATAAGGAACCATGGACAGGGCATCAACCGCTTCTTTGCCGTTGGCGACCGCGTCGGCCCGGTAGCCGAATTTATCGATCAAGCGCAAGGCCAATTTTTGGTTGATGGCATTGTCTTCAGCCAGCAGAATACGTACCTTGAGCCGTTCCGCCTCGGTAAGCGTATGACGGGTAATCAGGGTCGATTTTTGCCGGTCATCTTTTTGGCCGGCCAGGCCGAAGACCATCAGGAGGCAATCGAAAAGTTGGGAACGCTTGATCGGTTTCACCAAGTATCCGTTGAACCCGGCTTCTTTCATGCGGGTTGCGTCGCCTCTTAAGCCGGCGGAAGTGAGCATGACCAGGAGCGTATCCTTTATTTCCGGATCGGCCTTGATGGCCCGGCCCAATTGCTCGCCGTCCATCAGCGGCATCATGTAGTCGGTCAGGACCAGATCAAAAGGTTTTCCGTTTTCAGCGGCGTTTTTTAATATCCGCAGGGCTCCAGCAGCATCCTCTGTTTCCTGAAAGATGCATTTCCAGTGATCAAGGTAGGTACCCAAAATTTCGCGGTTGGTGCTGTAATCGTCCACGACCAGGATTTTTTTGCCGGCCAGGTTGCCGCCGACCGGGCGTTCGGTTTTCTGTTCCATGATTTTCTTTTCGAACCGCACCGTGAACCAGAAGGTCGACCCTTTGCCCGGTTGGCTTTCAATCCCGATTTGGCCGCCCATCAACTCCGTCAGTTGTTTGGAAATGGAAAGTCCCAAGCCGGTGCCTCCGTACTTGCGGGTCGTGGAGGCGTCCACCTGGGAAAAAGGCTTGAACAGCACTTGCAGGCGGTCCGGGGGAATGCCGATGCCGGTGTCGCTCACTTCGAAGCGGACGCGGGCATGGGTTTCGGTTTCCTCTTCCGGGTGAACCGTAATGCCGACCGCCCCCTTTTCCGTGAATTTAAGGGCATTGCCGCATAAGTTCAGCAGAATCTGCCGGAGGCGACCCGGGTCTCCTTTGAGCCAGACCGGGGTTTCGGGGCGGACCAGGCAGGTGAATTCCAGTTTTTTCTGTTCGGCGCGCTCGGCCAGCATATCGCCGATATCTTCCACGGCCGAGCGCAGGTTGAAATCCATGATCTCCAGTTCGATCTTGCCCGCCTCGACCTTGGAGAAGTCCAGGATGTCGTTGATGATCTGCAAAAGGGCCTGGGCGCTGGCGCGCACGGTGTTGACATAGTCCCTTTGCTCGTCGGTCAGCTCGGTGTCGGCCAAAAGACCGGCCATACCGATCACGCCGTTCATGGGCGTGCGGATTTCATGACTCATGTTGGCCAGGAATTCGCTTTTGGCGCGGTTGGCGGCATCGGCTGCCTCCTTGGCCTGGCGGTACTG
>RPPU01000096.1 GCA_003819975.1 Desulfobacteraceae bacterium | reverse complement strand
TTCCGTCATTTATCCTGCCTCCTATCAAACTTCCTGTTTTTTATCTATTTAGTAATGAATACGCGCTGAACCGATAAACGATTAATCTTTGGCCGGGACAGCAGCACCCGGCTTTAATTTTCCGCCATTCCTTTATGACGCAACCGGAATCCAGAGATCGTTCGAGCCAAGCGGGAAAATGCTTCATGAGTTACCGATGGAAAAAAATCGATAAATTCCTCTTTAGGCCTTAATAGTTTTTTGATTTTATGGACGCTTCCTGTGTTTCTCAATTAATGTTGTGCAATTCATATTTGGAAAAGTTAAAGAGTGGTTCTCTATTCAACGCATCTCGCACCGCCTCGGCCGTCTTTTGATTGCCTTTTGAAAATACCTTGATCTCATCGAATGCAGCCGTCGGGGTCATATGCACCTCAACTAAATAAAACGGAAAGTCCTTAGGATTGCCCAGCAAAGAATGTAAGCGCGCAAGGTCATCATGGATTACTTTTATATCCGCAGTGTCGGGATCACTTGAAGGTTTGAACAATAAATAAGCCAATTTGGGCCTACTCCCAGCCTGACAGGCTGAAGCCGCCCGGTGCATCATCTGATAAACGATGTCAGAGAAATCGCTGTCATTAAGAGGACGTTGGGAATGTTTTCTGAGGCATTCCAGCCAGCCGTTTAGCACGTCACGCCGATTGTCCGGGTTCGGCCCTTTCTTTAACCACTCCTGGATTGTTGGATATCGTGGCTCGGTCCATTTGGCCTCAATGGCGAGCGAGGATTTACCTGATATAACCATCAGGTCGGTATGCGATGCATTGCCTTTCCCTTTCGGAGGTTTCACCTTGTATTCAAGATGCAGGTTGCAGTCTGCGGGCATGCCCAAGTTTTGCAGCAATGAATTCACCATAGGCTGCTCATGCTTCAGCCATGACAATAAAGGCACGGTTGAGCGGGTAGACGATTGAAATTCTTTTTTGCCATACATCGGGATTGCTTCTGCAATAGAGTTGATCGGTTCTTTATCAAAATAGAGTTTCATAGCGTATCAACCTCCGCAGACACCGCGATCTCTAATTCCTTGCTCATACGGCATTCGATGTCATAGTTGATGATGTAATCTTCGCAAATTGGATTAATATCAATTCCAACTTCATTCCTAAACACCGGATATTTTTTTCTTCTGACAACTTAACAACTTAATGATGTGCCGAATTCGGCGTTGTTTGTATAAAATTATTTATTATTTCGCAAAGTCTCTTCCGGCGCCATTGCAAAAATAGCGGATAGTTTTGAATTTGCCAAAGAGTTGGATCATCAGGAATAGCATGAAGTAAAAGGGCCTCTTTTCTAAAATCATCCACAATACCTTGAAGATAATCTTTAGGTTCTTTATTCTGAATTTTTCTATTAGCCTTCCCGCTAATAAAAGCAAGATTTGCAATTTCATTAATATGTCCTTTTTCGTATCCATAATGGGCAAGTAAAGATTTGGGAAAGATGTGATGATGTTCAATATAATGCAATTTGCCTTGATGCGTTAAAGAAAGTCCAAGACCAGAAAACCAATCCTTAGCGCCTAATGCTTTCAGGGCTAAATAGGACGATGCAAATAATGGGCTTCTCGCTCCGCGATTTTCCATATCCTCAGAAGAAACGGAGAGACGCCCAACTTGCTGTTCCAAGACGGTTATTAGGGAATTAATGGGCTCGTTTTTAAAAACATGAGAAAGATCTTGATCAAGAAATGATTCAGTTGAACCTCGACTATACCGGCCTTTAACATTTGCCAAGAGCGTCCATTGCCTTAAAATTTTTTCCTCTTCGGTTGAAAGTTTAAATTTCTTATTAGACCCATATACTGCCAATATCAAAATAATAAACGGGCTACTCAATAACGATTCATCTTCAATGCCAACATTTGTTTTAAGAAAATTTATCGCATATTGAATTCCCTGTTTGGAGAATTCCCAAGCTTCTTTAAGTCGAGGTACCGGAATATTTTGAACTGTCCGAAAACGGCATTGTTTAGTAGCGTAGACAACGATAGCGCGTATCAATAAACCTATATCGAGAGTAAACAATGTATTTTGATCCATCTCGTCGGCAAATTCTTCAAACAGCTTAAGAGAATTCTGCCAACGTGCAGTAACTTGCGCCATAGCAAGGTCGGAACCACGCAATTTGACCCCAAGAGAATTAACCCGAACAAAGATTTCCGCCACCTCTATATAATTTAAATCACGAGGCAGCACTTGCATTACATATGGATAGTCTGTTATTTTTCTAAGTTTTTGAATTCGTTGACTGTATTTTTCATATTGTGAATCATCCGGTTGGAGCTTCAAGGGTTTTAAAATTGTCCATTCATTGAGTCCCTTAAAAACATCGGTTACTTTAATCCATTTTGGGTTTGCTGCAAGTTGCTTAGAGTAAACGACAAAGGTCCTTTTGCTCAAGCGATGTTGTATGTCAAATTCATCTCCATTTTCATCTTCCTCCTCTAATTCATCATCTGTTAATGTAGGGGAGTCCATATCATCTTCTATTTCAGTAAATTCATCAGGAGAGATATCCGGATGATCGAGATTAAATAAAATTTCTATTGGCTTCTTCCTGTTACGGACTTTTATGGGATCCCCGCTGATAACAGCATAAAGAGACGTTAGCCTTTGCTGTCCATCAAGAAGAAGTTTTTGTGTAGCAAAAATATTCTCATCTTGATGAACAGGAAGATCACGAATAGGATTTGAAATATCCGTCTCCCAAATCAGAATTGCCCCACTGGGATATCCTCTATACAGAGAGTCAAGCAGATCACGGACCCTTGTTGCCGGCCAAACATAGCGTCTCTGCATTTCAGGCAACCGCAATTCACCCCGCTTAATCATATCAACTAATTCTCTTACCGTAGTATCAATCTTAGGCATTATTAACCCCTTTTAAATGATCGTTTTAATATCCAAAAGACCGTTATAAAGAGCGGAATTTTATTCTTCGCTCTCTATCCAGTCTTTACAAAGCACTTCAGCCTGCTCCAAAACCAATTCGGTCGCCTGGGCCTGTTTATCCGGCGGATACCCGTATCTCCTGAGAATGCGTTTGATCATGACCCGCATTTCGGCGCGCACGTTCTCGCGCACCGTCCAATCGATTTTGAGATTGCCCCGGACCGCCCGAATCAACTCCTGGGCAATGCGCCGCAACGTTTCATCCCCCAGCACCTTAACGGCACTGTCATTAACGCCCAGCGCATCATAAAATGCCATCTCATCTTCGGTCAGTCCCAACTTTTCTCCGCGCCGGTCAGCTTCCCGCATATCTCTGGCCAAACCGATCATCTCCTCAAGGACTTGAGCGGTTTCAATGGCCCGATTCATATATTTGCGAATGGCATTTTCCAGCATCTCCGCAAAAGACCGGGACTGAACAATGTTTTTACGTCGGCGTGTTTTGATTTCGCCGTCCAATAACTTGCGAAGTATTTCAACCGCCAGGTTCCGTTGCGGCATTCCTCGAATTTCAGCCAAGAATTCATCAGAGAGAATCGAAATATCCGGCTTTCTAAGACCGGCGGCGGCGAAAATGTCGATCACTTTGTCCGATACCAGCGCCTTGGAAACAATCTGCCGGATCGCATGCTCCATCTCTTCCGGGCTCTTGTGATCCAAGCTGGCGCCTTTGGCCAAGACCGCCTTGACCGATTGGAAAAAGGCCACATCGCTCCGGATTTCCAAAGCTTTCTTATGCGGAACAGACAAGGCAAAAGCCTTGGATAATTCCGTCACCGTTTTGGATAAGCGCGCCTTCCCATCTTCCTGTTTCAGCACATGCTCTTGTGCAGCCGGTAAAACTGTCACGCGCTCCTGCGGGCTGCCGTTCAGCCAAACCGACCAATCAAACCCCGCAAAAATATTACAACAAATCTCATACCATTCCTGCAAAGCCGTAACCGCCTGTTCTTGGTCAATGGCTGTCTGGCCCTTGCCGCCGCTTTCCGTATAATTTGCAAGCGCTTCCTTTAATTCATGCGCCAGGCCGAGATAATCCACAACCAAGCCACCGGGTTTGTCCTTGAATACCCGGTTCACCCGCGCAATCGCCTGCATGAGACCATGACTGCGCATGGGTTTATCAACATACATGGTATGCAGACACGGAGCATCAAAACCGGTGAGCCACATATCGCGCACAATCACGATCTTGAACGGATCCTTTGGAACCTTGAATCTTTTCGCCAGCTCCTCGCGCCGTTCTTTGGTGCGGATATGATCCATCCATTCAAGAGGATCGGACGGCGAGCCGGTCATCACGATTTTTAAAACACCTTTTCGATCGTCTTTATGATGCCAATCCGGTCGCAGAGCGACAATGGCTTTATACAGCTCAACGCATATGCGCCGGCTCATACATACGATCATGGCCTTGCCGTCCATGGCTTCCAACCGCTGTTCAAAATGATCGACCAAGTCCCGGGCGACCAAGCGCAACCGTTTATCGGAACCGACCAGTTTTTCAAGTTGCGCCCATTTTGTTTTCAGCCGTTCCTTGTGTTCTATTTCCTCGCCTTCGGTCACCTCTTCAAATTTGTCGTCAAGTTTGGGACGTTCCTTTTCGCTGAGCTCTAATTTTGCCAACCGGCTTTCATAATAAATCGGAACCGTGGCTCCGTCTTTAACCGCGCGTTCTATATCATAAATGCTGACATAATCGCCGAACACGGCGCGCGTGTTCTTATCGCTTAACTCGATAGGCGTACCCGTAAACCCGATGAACGAAGCGTTCGGTAAAGCATCCCGCATGTGTTTTGCAAAACCATCGATAAAGTCATATTGGCTGCGATGCGCCTCATCGGCAATCACCACAATATTCCGCCGATCCGAAAGCAAAGGATGCTGTTTCTCTCCTTCTATGGTGAAGAACTTGTGTACCGTCGTAAAAACCACCCCGCCAACATCAGTACGCAGAAGTTCCCGCAGATCGGCCCGGCTTTGGGCCTGAACCGGTTCTTGACGCAACAGCTCATGGCAACGCGCAAATGTACCAAAAAGTTGATCATCCAAATCATTGCGGTCTGTAATGACAACCAAAGTCGGGTTTTCCATGACCGGATGCAACACAACCCGGCCCGCGTAAAACGCCATAGTCAGACTTTTTCCCGACCCTTGGGTATGCCAGATAACCCCCACCCGATGGTCGCCGGTTTTGGCATCCTTAAGCGGTCGGGAAAAATACTCACCTTCAGCCAGAGGCAATGCCACACCTTTTTGTGCGCTGGCTCGGATGGTCTCATTAAGAGCGACATTCACCGCATGATACTGGTGATAACCCGCCATCTTTTTGGCCAAAGTCCCGCCGCCAAGATCTTCAAAAACAATAAAGTATCGAACCAAGTCCAGGAATCTGCGCTTTTCAAAGACTCCTTCCAATACTACTTGAAGTTGCGAAAGCCGCGTGTCTGCTAATTCCTCACCTTCAATAGTGCGCCAAGGCAGAAACCATTCCTTGTCGGCGGTCAAAGTCCCGATCTGGGCCTGCAGACCATCAGAAATCACCATGGCTTCATTGAATATAAACAGCGATGGAATCTGCTGCTTATAAGTTTGCAATTGATTGAACGCCCGCCATATATCGGCCTGTTCATCGGCCGGATTTTTCAGCTCCATGACAGCCAAAGGCAAACCATTAATGAAAATAACCAAATCCGGTCGCCGTTCATATTGATCTTCCTTGACCGTAAATTGATTAACAGCCAGAAAGTCATTATTTTCTAGATTGTTATAGTCCAACACCCGGACCTGATCACCGGCCAAAGAACCATCCGGCCGCTGATACTCGACCGGAACACCTTCGACCAGATATTTGTGCATAACATGATTGTTGGCCGTCAATGACGGCAAATCCGGCCGGGTTAATTTACGAAAAGCCTCGTTCAAAGCATCTTCCGGAATCTCCGGGTTAAGCCGTTGCAGAGCTTGCTGCAGCCTCTGAACAAGAATCACTTGCGCATAATCTTCCCGCTCTGCCTGGGATTCACCCTGAGCGATCTCCAAGCCTGATTTAATTGCATAACCCAGGCTCTCCAACCAGGCCAAGGCCGCTTGCTCAACAATAGACTCAGTGAAATCTATAGACATAGTTTCGATCCTCAATCAGGCCCCAATCCAAATAAGGCCCGGATTTCATCAAGTTCCAATTTGAATAAGATCCGTTCTTGCTCCCAACGAACACCTTCGCTCACTACCTCATAATCAATATATCTATTAGGTTCTTTACCGTGAGTTTTGCGAAACATACAAAGTTTTGTTATGTGTCCTGATGAATCTTCGCGGTAATGAATTAGAGGTTGCAAACCAAATAGGCACCCATTATAGTAAACGATTATTTGACCTTGCCGAAAATATTGTTGTGAATTACGAATTTGATCAACCGTCAACTTGATATTGTGAATCGTCCGCGTTAAACTGTGTCCGCGGAAAGCTTCACAACGAAGGGTGGTGACATCAACTTGGCCTAAATATCTAAGAATTTCAATGTTTTTTATGTTTTGTAGATCATCAAGAATATCGATCACATCTTCATAACATTCGTGAATCCATTTTTGGGCTTGCAACTCAGATTGCGTGGAAAGATGCGAAAACGCATTGCGAGTTTGATTAAGTTCGCGCATTAACTGTAGAGTAGCAATTGGAATCAACTGAGAAACATCGAGAGGGATATTTTGGCTATCGGCGTGGTTAATAATATGTTCGATATTTAAGAGACGTTGCGCCACCTTATCACTCAAGAAGTGTGAGAATGCTATAGGATCAGCTAATGAGATTCGCCGAAAGCGGCATTCCGCAACCGCAACAGCGTGGAGAATATCGATAATTGCTTCCCATGTATCACGTAAAAAATAAAGCCTTTGCAAATCATTTTCATACCCGTTCTCGAACCGATAAAAATAATAAGAAATTGGTGTTGGAAATTTATCGAATATAACTTGTTTAAGTTCTTCTTGAAATTGCTGCTGAAAATCAGCGAACGCTGCTTGGTAAGTGTCTTGGCTTAAAGAAAAAAGAACAAAACTTGGACGTGGCTGAAAACCAGAAATATCTAATGGTTTTGATTCTTCCCCATATCGCATGTCTATCCACTCATTATACTGAGGGCAAGCATTAAAATTATTTTGATCAAGTCGAAACTTCATTAATATCTCACTTATTAGAGCACACTCTCTATTATTCGTTCTGCATCTAATACTCGCAATTCACCAGAAATAAGCTTAGGCAATAATATGTCACGTATAGTAGCGAGGGTGCGGGATTCTTTATCCTGTTCGGCACGTTTCAAATCCATTGGGCGAACCAACTCATAAAACTTATCTGCCAACTGAATAGATGGAAAGATTAATGATGCGCTCGCGAGTGTTTGTGCGTTTGCATTTGGTTGCGCAGAGCCACCTAAGGCGGATTTAACAAATTCGCGATAAATGTCAGACCGCATGAATTCGGCTACGATGCGAGCGTAGCCTGGCTCAACAAATTGAAATCGAACAAGGTAAGATGCGAATACCGCTTCCGGTGGGTCAATAATGTAAACATTTTCGCCGGTAGATGCGCCGGTTCTGGCAACAAAAATGTCACCATCGATAATCCTGTATTTTTCCTTATCATCATCCGATGCTTCGCAAAAGGGGACGCTGTTCCAATCAACCGAACCTCCGCGAATGTCGGTTATTCGCAAGAACTGAGGGCCAGATGGTTCTGCTGATGCACTTGTTGTGAATCCATATTGAATTCGTGGGCAATTCTCCTTGATTGTCCCTACCTTCCACCCCTTCGGAATCTCACCAAGCTCGGAATCTTCAAAAGAATCGGGGAATAATTTGGCAATGTGTTTCGGCAAACCCGTGTCGCGACCTTCGGCATTGACTCGTACCGGATCAAAGTCCACGAACCAACTCTTAAAAATCGCCCGCGCCATGGCTTCCAAGGTCTGATTCATTTTTCGATTCAATTCGATCTTGTCATCCAATGCGCCGAGAATGCATGCGATGGCTTGCTGTTGCTTGAGTGGTGGTGAAATGACTGGAATTCGGTTCATGTTACTTTGCGTTAATTTCGGCATTGTTGAGCCAGTTAAATATCCAGTTATCTCCATAGCCGCCAATGCATACATCAAGAACCGTGTGTTGGTATTACTATTTCCCCTGACAATATGGGCGTGATTATTTACCCAAAATTTACCACGCGCCATGAATGCGATGGGTGTGTTACGAGTGCGCAGGTTCTCACCATCCTCTGCGATTAGGAGATACTCGCCATCAAATAGGTATTTTTCAATATAATCAACAATTCCAGACGCACCGTAATAAGGGTAAGGACCAGCCACACGATCTGTTTCTTTGATAGGGATGCGAATGCTATCAAAATTATCAGTTAGCTCCCCAAGAGGTCTTTCTTGCCACTCACTCGCCATAGCCGATATCCTCCAAATTAGCCCAGATAAGCTTATCAAGCTTTGCGGCTTGTTTATTTTGCTCCTTTAACTCGGCAGTTAAGCGTGCCATTTTTTCTTTAAAAGGCTCGTCGTCTTCCTCTACATCGGCGGCGCCGACATAACGGCCCGGGGTGAGGATATGGTCGTGCTTGCGGATGTCTTCAAGATCGGCGGATTTACAGAATCCAGGAATGTCTTTGTATTTCTTTTTGATTTCCTTGTCTCCACGCCAAGCATGATAAGTGTCGGCTATCTTGAGGATATCCTCTTCAGTCAGCTCACGATGCACGCGGTCGATCATGGTGCCCATTTTGCGGGCATCGATAAAGAGGGTCTTTCCGCGGCGATCATGGAAGCGGCCGTTCTTTTTATCACGGCTGATGAACCAGAGACAGACCGGGATTTGCGTCGAATAAAAGAGCTGGCCCGGCATAGCGACCATACAATCCAACAGATCGGCTTCGATGATATTTTTGCGGATTTCGCCCTCGTTTGATTGATTGGAAGACATGGAACCATTGGCCAGGACAAATCCGGCTAAACCGGTCGGTGCGAGATGCGAGATAAAATGCTGCACCCAGGCAAAGTTGGCGTTGCCGGCCGGCGGCAATCCATATTTCCAGCGTTTATCTTCTTTTAGCATATCTCCGCGCCAATCGCTGTCATTAAATGGCGGATTAGCCAGCACATAGTCCGCCTTCAGATCAGGGTGCAGATCGCGATGAAAACTGTCACTATGTTCTTTGCCGAGATTGCCGTCAATGCCGCGAATGGCCAGGTTCATCTTGGCCAGCCGCCAGGTCGTGTGATTGGATTCTTGGCCGTAGATGCTGATACCGTTTTTGGTCTTGCCCCCGTTCCCATTGCCGGATCGGTGGGCTTGCACAAATTTATAAGACTGCACAAACATACCGCCCGAACCGCAACAAGGGTCATAAACCCGGCCTTTATAAGGAGACAACATCTCGACCAGGGTTTGGACAATACAACGCGGCGTATAGAATTGGCCGCCTTTCTTGCCCTCGGCGCTGGCAAATTGGGAGAGAAAGTACTCGTAAACGCGACCCAGAATGTCCTTGGAGCGGTTTTCTTTGTCACCCAAACCGATATTGGCGATCATGTCGATAAGTTGCCCGAGCCGCTGTTTGTCGAGACGCGGGTGGCCATATTCCTTGGGCAGCACGCCCCGTAACGATGGATTATCCCGTTCAATCGCTGTCAAGGCATCGTCAATGGTTTTGCCGATACTGGGTTGTTTGGCATTAGCCTTGAGAAATGACCAACGCGCTTCCTTGGGCACCCAGAAGATGTTCTTGGCCCGGTATTCATCCGGATCTTCCGGATCAGCGCCTTTTTTAACTTCGGTTACCAATTGAGCATGTTGCTCTTCAAACGCATCGGATATGTATTTGAGGAATATCAACCCAAGCACGACATGCTTATACTCCGCCGCATCCATGTTCGAGCGGAGTGCATCCGCAGCCCGCCAAAGTTCGCTTTCAAACCCAAGTTTGGCGCCATTGTTATCCTTAGCCATATCAAAAACTCCTTAGTTAAATAGTAGAGACATTATTTATTATCGTAATTTAGTTTTTGATTCGTGCTCCCTCGCTTCTTCAAATACCTGCGACAAGATTGATTTGAGATTTATCATTAAATTCATAAAATTTATAAGATTATCAGATTCATAAGATTATCAAATTTATAAGATTCGAATCTGCAAAAACATTCCTGATTTTCAAAACGAAGCGCGGACTTTTCTTAGCGACTTATACTTGGGCCGCTGCTCTCTGAGAATAAAACCTATTTTCTTTTTCTTCGGCTCCGGCGGTACCATGAGTTCACGAATGGCGTTGAAAACGATCTTAAACTGAGAATCGTACTTTTCTTCAAGCTCATCAAGACGCTTGGCCAATTCCCTGTTGGCCGACATCATTTCTCTCAGCTTGCCGAATGTTCGCATGATCTGTATATTAACCTGAATGGCGCGGAAACTGTTTAATACGCCGGAAAGCATGGCAATGCCATATTCGGTAAAAACCGCAACATTCTTTGCATACTTTAAAGTGTCAGATCCCTCTGAGGATATCACAATTTGTGATATCCTCTTGATTTCATGGCGTGTCAATAAAAACATAAAATCATTTGGAAAACGATCCAAATTCCGCCTGGGCTTGAGGACATCCTGAACTATCTTTACATGCTAAAATATCTAGAACATCCCCATTTTCACTTTGCTTTTAGCTTTTCGATGATTTTCTTAAAGCCATCCGAATTTCGAATATTGTCGAGATCCGGGTCCTTCAGCTTCAGCCAGGATGCCGAGAAAATGCGTCCGCCGCTCCTCGTCGTTC
>RPPU01000095.1 GCA_003819975.1 Desulfobacteraceae bacterium | reverse complement strand
TTACAATAGATATGGTCTCATTGATATGACCCGCACGGATATTGACCGGCGCGTGGACGAACTCATGGAAAAAGTGGGGCTCTCCCGATTTTTTAAAAACAGGTATCCGCATGAATTTTCAGGCGGGCAAAGACAGCGCATCGGTTTTGCCAGGTCTCTGGCGCTTAATCCCAAACTGGTCCTGGCGGATGAACCGGTCTCGGCTTTGGATGTTTCCATTCAGGCCCAGATTTTGAATCTTTTGAACGATCTTCAAGACGAGCTTGGGCTTGCCTATCTTTTCATTGCTCATGATCTTTCGGTCATTGAATATATCAGCGATCGAGTCGCAGTGATGTATCTCGGTAAAATTGTCGAAATATCAGGCGGTTTTGACCTCTACAAAAACCCGCTGCATCCTTATACCAAAGCGTTGATGTCTGCCGCTCCGATTCCGGATCCTGAAATAGAGAAAAAAAGAAAAAGGATCATTTTGACCGGCGACGTTCCATCGCCGGATAAAGAACGCATTGGTTGTTACTTCTATGACCGTTGTGCCAGTCGCATGCCCAAATGCAAAGATCATATTCCGCCTTTGAAGCATGTTGAAGACGGGCATCGGGCCGCTTGTTTTCTTTATTTCGAGCCTGAGGCTTGATAAGATTTTTTGACAGGATGAACAGGATTTACAGGATTTTAAAATAAATGGAAGAGGTTGCTATTAATCCTGTCTAAATTCAATTTTATGGTATGTGAAGAGATTGTCCAACATCTAAGGCTTTGATCCATTTGGGATCAAAGCCTTTTTGCAGAATTCGGCCACTGTTTCGGCTTTCTTTTGTAAATCATTTCCATATTTACTTTTCATGATTTCAATGTCTTTGACCAGGCCTTGTTTGGTAACAAGTGAAAATTTAGAGTAGGAAACCTGGAAGAAACGTTTTTTATCAGCTTCGACCATACCTTGGTGACCCTTGGTAAATTCCGTGATTCGAAACGTTTCAATATCTTCAAAAGAAATGATTTTGCGTTGATAAAAAAATAATAGACCGAAACGGGATTCCACATTTTTTCGCATCAAGTCGAAACGCCACTCTTCATGATAGCATCCTGAGAGGATAAGAATCGAGATGATCAGCAAAGGCGCCAGCGACACGGATTCGGTATGGGCCGGCCGGTCCATAAGCAAAAAAACAGCCAAAAAGAGCGCCAAACCAAAAAAGAAATAACGGAACCCGTTTGCAAGGGTCAAACATAACATCGCTTCGGATCTTTTTTTAATAATCAGATGTAATTTAAGCAAATGACCCTCCTGAGCGCAGACATTTGAAGCAAGTGTATTATAAAATTGATTCAAAATAAAAAATCTGGTTTTATGTTTCAGGTATGCATATAAGCCAATTAGGACCTGGTGGCAAGATTTTTTTCGTTTAATTAAAACTTGAGGTAACGATGAATATTCATTATGCGAATCAAATAAAGGTTATTCAGGTAAAGCCTGAAAATATTCAAATGGAACCCGGACCCTATTGCATGAGTTTTGGTTTTGATTTGGAGGGACTAAAGAATTCCATTCACAAAGTCGGTCTTCTCAATCCACCATTGCTTGTGCCGGGCAGGGCAGGGTTGATGGAAATCGTAACCGGTTATCGACGGCTGCAGGCCTGTCAAGCGCTCGGTTGGCGGGAAATACCTTGCCAGGACAGCTCTTCCGTGCCGCACAGCGCGTTGGATCTGCTCTTATTGAATTTGCATGACAACCTTACGACCCGGGAATTGAATCCCATTGAAAAAGGGATGTTTTTAAAAAGAGCAAGTTGTTTCCTCAGCAAAGATCAAATCATTCGGGACTATCTGCCGCTTCTGGGGTTACCGGGCCAAGATGCTGTTCTGCAAGTTTTTCTTGGCTTCGATCAATGGACCGCGGACCAACAAAAGGAAATTGCGGACAAGAGTGTATCGCTGCAAACCATCCGTGCCTTAATGGCCATGGCGGCTGAGCCGCGCTCTTCCGTTTTTAAATGGATTACCGATTTGAACTTAAACTTTAATCAACAGGCTCAATTTATTGATCTTATTAACGATATATCGATAAAAATAAACGATACTAATATGCGGTTTTTGGAAGAGGCTGATTTTCAGAATATTCTAAATGAACCCAAAATAAACAAGCCCCAAAAAGCAAAAGCGATTCTGGAACGGTTACGCTTCAAACGTTATCCGCGTCTGCTCAAGACCGAGCATGAATTTCAAAAACAAATCGATAAATTGAATCTGCCGAAATATGCCAGAGTGCACCATACGCCCGGGTTTGAAGATGTTCATTGCACGCTTACGATTGATTTTAAAAACGGCTTTGAATTAAAACAAAGACTGCTTTGCATTGCGCAAACAGAGGGTTTGGAGAAAATGGGCGTTTTTTGAAATCACCAGTCATAACGAGCGCATCGAGAAATGAGTTGAAAAACAGCATTAAAAAAATAGTTGTCGATCCGGAAACGTTCAATCGGACGGCGGCCAATCGGATGATAGAGCGAAGCGCCCACTCGTCTCTAATAAAAAGGCCGGGCCGTTCCTTGAACGGCGCAGAAGTTCTTTCTTTGGAATCGGAAAAGCAGACCCTTTGGCTTTGCGATTTCCCTGGAGAAATTCTGAAGCCCTGTCCGGGAACGCATAATTATATCTGTTGCGGCTATCAAATTCTCCAGATCGGGATGAATTGCCCTCTGGATTGCAGTTACTGCATTTTGCAGGCTTATCTGAACACTCCCGGCTTAAGGGTTTTCGTCAATGTGCCGGATCGAATCAACGAGGTTACGGAACAGATCGAACAAAACCCTGAAAAAATTTTCCGGATCGGGACCGGTGAATTCACCGACAGCCTGGCCCTTGATTCCATTACCGAATTCAGCCAAGCCTTGGCGCCGGTTATTGCCGGACATAAAAATGCCATTATCGAACTCAAGACCAAAACAAATCAGATTGAAAAAGTATTGCAGCTCTCGAATCCGGAGCGCATTATCCTTTCCTGGTCGGTCAATAGCCCGGTCATTACCGCCCAAGAAGAACATGGCGCGCCCAGCCTGAAAAACCGTTTAAAAGCGGCGCAACAATGTCAACGGCAGGGCTTTATGATCGGTTTGCATTTTGATCCCCTGATTGAACACCCGGGATGGCAGGATCAATATCGTAAAGCCGTTGAAATGTTAAACCAATACCTCGATCCTAAAAAGATCATCTGGATCAGCATGGGATGCCTGCGCTATATGCCGGGTCTGAAAGCGATTATCCGCAAACGCCATCCCGGGACACATATTCTGGATGGTGAATTTATTATGGGGCTGGACGGCAAGATGCGTTATTTTAAACCTATACGCATTGAAATGTATGCTTACATGAAAACCCTTTTGGACCAGTGGTATCCGGATCTGGGCCTTTATTTATGTATGGAAAGCGACGAGATCTGGCAAAAAGCCATGGGTTGGTCGCCCCAAGATTCTCCGGCTTTGGCTGAATATCTGGATAATCGGGTGCGAAAGTTTTATGAAGCCTGATGCAGCTCCCGTTGTTTTTTGATATTGTGATTTTACCCGGCTTTATGCTATGTTTTTGCATGTCTGTTAATAAGAGGAGGAAATCAAAATGACCTTAAAAGAAAAAGTGGAACAAGCCTTGAAGATAGTGCGGCCGTCTTTGCAGGCTGACGGAGGCGATGTTCATCTGGTGGATGTGGATGAAAAAGGGGTTGTCAAAGTCCGTTTAACCGGGGCTTGCGGCGGTTGCCCCATGTCGCAAATGACCCTTAAAATGGGCATTGAAAAGGTGTTAAAGCAGAATGTACCGGAAGTAAGCCGTGTTGAAGCGGCGTAAATAAATGCAATAAAAAGGAGTTATTATGCAGATAAAGACTATTGGTGTGCTTGGCGCCGGAGCAATGGGCAATGGGATTGCCCAGGTTGCGGCCCAAATCGGTTGCAACGTCATTATGCGGGATATTGAAGATCGTTTTGTCGAAAAAGGCTTGCAAAGCATCGGCAAGTTCTTGGCTAAAAGCGTTGAAAAGGGAAAAATGGAAGCCAAGGAAAAAGAAGCGATCTTGGGCAGGATCAAAGGCACCACGGATATGAAGGAATTGAAAAATGCCGATTTGGTCATTGAAGTCGTGCTTGAAGATTTGGATTTAAAAAAAAGAGTATTCAAAGAGCTGGATGAAATTTGCCGCCCGGAAGTAATCCTGGCTTCCAATACTTCATCCATGTCCATTACCGAAATCGCGGCTGCGACTAAAAGGCCGGATAAAATCGTGGGCATGCATTTTTTTAACCCGGTACCGTTGATGAAACTGGTTGAAGTGATCCGCGGCTATTATACCAGCGACGACACGGTTGCCGTCACCACCGAGATTGCCAAAAAAATGGGCAAAATCACGGTGGAAGTCAAAAAAGATTCTCCGGGTTTTATTGTAAACCGGATCATGATTCCCCATTTCTTGGAGGCCATCAAAATCGTTGAAGAAGGCGTCGCCAGCGCCCAGGACGTGGATGTGGCCGTAAAGAACGGTCTTAATTATCCCATGGGACCCTTTGAATTAATGGATCTGACCGGGATCGATATTGCTTATCATGTCAATGAATACTTTTACCGCGAATTGAACAAAGAGTTGAAATGGGTGTCGCCCACATTGCTCAAGAATATGATCAGGGCTAATCGCCTCGGACGCAAGACCGGGGGAGGCTGGTATGATTACAGTAAGTAAATGTTTTATTGATCCTGAAAAATCCAGGATCAATAAAACATGAATTCCGGCAAAAGCGCCGGAATAAGTCCGTACGACCTAATTATTTATTTTTCACTTATCGACAACTTTCTGTCGAAATTTTTAAATAAGAAACCTGCGTAATTTTAAAAAAACAAAGAAAGGCAGTACCGGGTTTACCGGTCTGCCTTTCTTATTGGAAATCACAATTAATTTTAGACGTTACTTATTCTTATGACGAAGTTGCTTTCGTAACTTGCGATATTTATGTTTTCTGATTTTTTTACGTCGTTTTTTAACAACACTACCCATGCAAGGTCCTCCGATCAGCACAAAAAGTTAGGTGTTTCTACACCGTAACTAACTCATCTGTCAATAAAATTATTGAAAAAGAGGGTAATTCAATCTTTATTCAGGTGCAGATTTACATAAATCATTTAGTTTACATAATATATATTATCAGAAGTTACATATATTGTTAAAATTATCGTATATTTTTGGCAAAAATATAAAAAACCACATAAATTCAAATACTTAATTATTGTTTATATCAGATTAAAAACGTTTGAAACCCATTTTTAAACCCACAATCAGGCTTATCATCTTGCGGAATTATATTTTAGATTTTGGAAATTAATCATGAAACTAAAGGAATTTATTTTTAGAAATTTAGACGGGATTAACGGGATTTTTTTTCAGACCGGCCTTTTCCTTTGGTTATATAAAATGAATCTTTGCCGCAGACCAGCAGATTTGCGCAGACAAAAAAGCCTTCCAATCCTTACTATCTCTTGCAGGCCCTTTGTGATGCGAACCGGACATATCTGCCTCCGCTATAACCTTGTTTTCAAAGCCAAATCATGGCCTGTAGGCGCAGGCTTCACAGCCTGCGTTCGTTAATTGATCCCGGGCCAGGATTCGGCATAAACTTTATGAAAACGGTCCTTTTAGGCTGATCATTTTTTTGCACCAATAGCCGCACGCTTTAGCCAGCGCATTTACGCAGCCTAAAGGCTGCGGCTACCAGGATCATTTATTGGCATTCATCTTAAACTCATATATGCGCCATAATGTAAAAAAATGCACAATCCTAAAATCATAAAACAAATCGTTCTTGAGCGATTAAGACAATTGATACGGATGATATTGTCGATCCCGGGCTTTGGTATGACCTATTTTATGACATTCTGAAGTCTGAAGGTAAAAGCTATGCAGTTTGGAGAGCAAGACAGATCAGGCTGAAGAATCAGCAGTTACAGTTTAAATTTAAAAATAAATAAGAGACTGAAAGCGTTCAGGCGGTTTGGTTAAGTTGACAAAATTCAGCCTATTGAATATACTGCAAATAATATGGAGGACAACTCATGTCAAAAGAACTCTGGGCAGCTATAATAGGCGCTCTTGTAGGTGGAATTATAGCCTTTCTTTCTTCTTGGCTCATCATTAAACTAACGAGAAAATATACAAAAGAAGATAAAAACTGGGACTTGAAATATGATGTCATTGATAAGACTATCAATTACTTAATTAAAGCACAAAATGTTTTTGAGTTAATATGTCCTGATCAAGATAGACACTTGGCAGAAATTAAAAAATTAAAAACAGGATCGTTGATTCCAGAAAAATCAACACACGATGATGATGAACTTAAAACATTTCAGAGGAGCATATTAAAGAGAGTGGAATCTATCTTTGGCAGTAGTGATGCTTTTTTTATTACAGGGAAACAATTAACTGTTAGAATTGCTTATCTAAAAGACAAGAAACTGAGTAACGATTTTTTAAAAATTCTTTCATGTCAAACAAAAATAATAGCAGGCTCATGTCCTTTGTTAGAAGACATGGAAAATACTAAAAGAGAATTATCGGAATATATATTCTCATTTATTGATTACTGCTATACTTATATTAGTTTGTGATTGCACTCTAATCCTTTCTTCTTCTCTTATATGAAATTCGTTTTAAATGGGCTCGTCTTTTAGCGCTTCTTGGAGCTCCGATCTTACCCCATTTTTTAGTACTTTTTCTTTTACGTTTCATATTGTCCCCCTTTAGAAGACTTTAATTTTAGCAAACAAAATTCCATCTACCGTAGTTAATGCTCCGGTAAACGACTCCCAAAAAAGAAACAGCTTTGACTTTGTTTTTGACTGCTCCAAACAATCCAGCCGGACATTGGTCATTTTTTTACAATGGAATTGAAATGGAAGAGATTGTTGAAAAGCTACGGGAAGCAGAAAATATCAAGACGATAGGCACCCTACTCTCACGCTGGCATGTGCCCTTCCCTTCAGGATTTGTTTTTCCCGCATTTTATGGAATCAAAGAAATCCTGAAGGGATGAAACCTTTTGTTCCGCCGGTCGGCGGAACAAAAATATTTTTTCTTGTCTGCGGTTATCTGCGGAAGTCTGCGGTTAATAAATATTTTTTCCTTTTTTGAGCAACGTAATGCACAGGCGAAAGACTGCGACTACCAAGAAGAAAGTTATCCGCCTTTGCAAGCTTACAGGCGGACAAGAAATGAAATCTTCTTTATCCCGAGCTTCGCGGGCTTAATCCTGTTAATCCCGTCAAAATTCATCTTATGAATGGTGATTGATTTTACTTTCGCCTTTGGACTTATAGAGCTGTTCATCGGCTTCGGAGATGATTTCTTCCATGGTGATATGGTCGTTAAATTCGGCATAGCCGATACTGATTCGAATATTTTGGTTTTTTGACAAGGATTCCTGGATTCTTTTGCCGATACCATGAGCGATATTCAGATTGGCATCAATCAAAATAATGGCGAATTCATCGCCGCCATAGCGATAACCGGAATCAACCCCAACCCGGATGGATTGATTAATGATCAGACCAACCGACTTTAATATTTCATCACCGGCTAAATGACCATGGGTATCGTTATAAGATTTGAAATTATCCAGATCAAGCAGGATCAAGGCAAACTTGACCTTTTGACGGCTGGATCGTAAAAATTCATCAGAGAGACGCTTATAAAAATGACGTTGATTAAATAATCCGGTTAATGAATCCGTAATGGACAGACGGCTCAGCTCTTTGCGCAAATTGCGTTCCGTGATAATCCTTTTTATTTTAGCTTCCAATTCGCCTAATTCAAAAGGTTTATTGATGAAATCACTGGCGCCGGAATTAATCACATCGATATAACGGTATCCTTCAGAATATGCGGTCATAGCAATAATACTGATCTCATGATATTCGGCCCGGACCTTTTTGATCAATTCCAAACCATCCATCTCAGGCATGCGCATATCGGTCAGTAAAAAAGTGAATTCATCTTCTTTAAGGATCGTCAAGGCTTCCGGTCCGGACCCGGCTGAAGAAGCCTGGAATTTCAAAGAAATAAGCAGCTCTTCCAAAGCATTTCTTAAATACTCATCATCGTCAACGATCAGTATCGATTCTTTACTATAGTCAATTTCGATTAGATCCATAATTTAATCTTGACCTGTCACTCTTGACGTATAATCTCGCCCCAGAGTGAGTTAATATCGGAACGCTTAATCAAAACATTAACTATCGTTCCTAATTCGTTGTTATTTGGTGAAAAATTAATAAGCCTATTGTCCGGCGCACGTCCGGATAATTGGTTGCCTTTTTTGCTTTGCCCTTCGATCAAAATCTCGACCTGTTTGCCTTCCAAGGCCTTGTTTTTCTTAAGGGTTATCTGTTTTTGAAAGTCTTGCAATAAGGACAACCGGGCTGACTTCTCAGTATCGGTAATTTTTCCTCCCATTTTTTCAGCCTTGGTGCCTTTGCGGTCAGAATACTGGAATGAGAATAAATTATCAAATTCTATTTTTTTAATCAGATCCATGGTCAAATGAAAATCCTGTTCGGTTTCTCCGGGAAAGCCGACAATAATATCGCTGGTAATAGCCAGGTCGGGTCTTGCTTCTCTTAATTTACTAATCAGTTCAAAATATTTTTCCCGGGTATATCCTCTGTTCATCAAGTCTAAAATGGAATTGGAACCGGCCTGTACCGGCAGATGAATATGCGGGCATAGGTTTTTAACATGCTTAAAGCAGGAAATCAATTCATCGGAAAGATCCTTAGGATGGGAAGTCGTGAAACGAACCCTCCAGAGACCGGGGATTTTTTCCAGCTTTTTGAGTAATCCGGGAAAATCCAACCCAACCCCTTGCAGATCCCGATAGGAATTGACGTTTTGCCCGAGCAATGAAACCTCCCGGATGCCTTGCGCAGCCAACGATTTGACCTCTTGAACGATCTCCATATGCGGCCGGCTCGCTTCCCGGCCTCTGACATAAGGCACGATACAATAACTGCAAAAATTATTGCACCCTTCCATAATGGTCACAAACGCTTTGATGCGGCCGTTGAAATAGCCCGGCTCCGTGACGGCCGGTGAAGGTTGCAGGTCGATCTCGAGAGCCGTCACTTTTTCGTGATGATGTTCAATGCGTTCGATCCATTCGGCGATTCGGTGGATTTGCCTTGGTCCCATGACCAGGTCCAGTTCTGAAAACCGTTTGAATAGTTTTGCTCCTTCTTGCTGGGCCACGCATCCCATCAAACCCAAGATCAGATCCTGTTTTTTTCGTTTCAAACGGGCCATGCGGCCGATGAGACTATAGGCTTTCTGCTCTGCTTTGTCCCGGACCGAGCAAGTGTTAATCATGATCACATCCGCGGACTCGGGCGTTTCAACGGGCAGATAGCCGGCGCGTATCAAATAGCGGCTGAGATGATCGGAGTTATATTCGTTCATCTGGCAACCCATGGTGGCCACATAAAATCGTTTCAGCAAAATGTACAAACCTCCATTGTTTGCCGGCTCTATTCTTTACCGGGATTTAAGCGGAAAATTCGGAAAGGTCTTAAGCTTGCGTGAGTAAATGAATCTTTATATTTTCTTCGTTCCGTAAATACGATAGTAAATCCATGATCAGATCCCGGCAACCCGGCGCGATCATCAATTCAATCACGGCCTGCTGAGGATCCACGGTCCGCACCACGGCCATCCCGTCATAGGATTCGATCAGATGGCGCAGATAGGCGATGTGGCGCCGCTCGGTTTCAAGAGTCCATCTAACGGTTTCCATGGTTCGGATACGTCGCCCCTCCCCACATCAATTTTTCCCTTAAGATCTCGAAATAACTTTGATAAGGCGATTTGACCAGTCTGATTTTCTTCTTTGATTTGGAGATAACGACTTTATCGCCGTAATAAAAATCGATTCCGACTTGCCCGTCAAAGGTCAAGCTCACCCTACCCTCGCTTTCCTTGCCCATGGTAATGCTCAGTTTGTCGTGATCGGGCAAAATCAGGGGGCGGTTGGTTAACGTGAACGGACAAATGGGGGTCAGGATGATATTATCCACGGTTGGGTAAAGAATGGGCCCGCCGGCCGCCAAATTATAGGCCGTGGAACCGGTTGGAGTTGAAATGATCAATCCGTCGGCCCGATAAGTAGTCAGGAATTGTTCGCTAATCGATACGTTCAAATCGATAATACGGGAAAGGGTTCCTTTATTTATCACTACGTCATTTAAAACCTGAAACCGCGAGAGAATTTTTTCAGAACGCAGGACTTTGGCTTCCAGCATCAACCGACTCTCGATTTCCAATTCCCCTTTCAGCAGCATCTCCATAACCGGATATAATTTTTTAAAAGGAATCTCGGTTAAAAAACCCAGCCCACCCAGGTTGACACCTAAAATCGGAACGCCCCATTTGCCGATTTTACGGGCCGCGCCCAAAAGAGTGCCGTCGCCGCCCAAAACAATAACCCAGTCCACGTTTTTGGGGATCGTATTCAGATCGTCTTTATTGTTCTGTTCGGAAAGGCGTACACGTTCGCCATATACCGGGATTCCGCGTTTTTCAAACCATTGGGCCAATTGCTTGGACGCTTTATCGGCCAGCGGATGCGGTTTAGAGATAATTCCTACGGATCGTGTTTTGGACATGGTGCTATTCTTTCTCAAAAAGGGGAACGATTTCGAATCGGATCACATCGACAAGCCCTTTATCGGTCAACTTCAATTCCGGAATAACCGGTAAGGCTAAAAAAGCCAACTGCATGATGGAATGGGCCACTTTGCATCCCAAAGAAAAAATGGCTTGTTCCGTGACCGCCAATTGATTCAACAGCTCCTCCAAAGGCGCCGGAGTCATAAGTCCGGCAATCGGGAGCG